>CAYRBX010000073.1:0-5210 GCA_964422695.1 uncultured Dehalococcoidia bacterium | reverse complement strand
GGAAGAAGTTCTGAAGCAGCAATCCCCCGACGGCGAGCGCGGAGCCGGAGAGGGAGGCGGCCAGGGCTCTCGGAAGCCTTATCTTCCAGATCACCGGCCCGAAGATCTCCCCTCCCGCCTCCCTCCCGAAGATGATCCCCCATACATCGGAGAACGGGATGTGAACGGAGCCCAAGCTCACATTCAGCATGAGGGAGAGGGCGGCCGCTCCGAGGAAGGAGGCGAGCGCAAGCGAGCACCTCGCCCGCCTCCTCCGGAGGAAGGCCTCCCTCTCCGCAAGCTCCAAAGCTACGGCCATCTGAGCTTCCTCACTCCTTGGGCAATTTCATGAAGTACCCGAGCTCGTGCTCCGGGAAGAGCTCCGGATGGAAGATGGCGGCGAGATCCTCGATGATGCCGTCGGTCTTATCTATCGACTGCCAGTACCAAGGCCTGAAGCACCACACCTTTCCCTCTTTCACCGGCTTTATATCCGCCAGCGCCGGGCCTCTCTCCAGCACGTCCTTTACGGAATTCACATAGGGGGGAGTGGAGGAGTAGATGAACACATCGGCGTTCTTGCCTCTGGCGTAGAGCTCCTCCAAGGTGATGTTGGCGCTTCCCGTTCCCTCAAGATCCGAGAAGAGGTAATCCCCTCCGGCGAGGGAGATCATCCTCGCGACGTAGGAGTCCCCCCGGGGCACATAGCACTTCCCCCTCCATATGCTCGCCCAGAGCACCGTGGGCCTCTCCTCCATGGAGACCCGGGATGCTATCTCCCTCACCTTCCTCTCGGCTTCATCGAAGTACCTTATCGCCTCCTCCTCCTTGTCGTAGAAGGCGGCGAGGAACTTGATCCACTCCATCCTGCCCAGCGGGTGAGGCTCAAGCCACTCGTTATCCACCGCCACCGGAATCCCCAGCTCCTTGAACTTCTCGAACACCTTCTGCTGCGTCGGCAAACCGGTGTACATGAACACTATGTCGGGCTTGAGGGCGAGGATCTTCTCGTAATCCGGCTCTCCCATTCCGCTTCCCACAAGCTCGATCCTCCCCTCCTCCATCCCCCTCTTTATCTCATCGATGTACCACCTCTCCTTCTTCGTCGTAACCCCGACTATGCTGTCCAGAACCCCGAGAGGCCTCAGGAGGCAGACCTCGGTGGTGCTGAGGGCGACGACCCGCCTCACCGGGATCTCCACCTTCTGATAGCCTTCGTAGCCGCTCACCTTCTCGCCTCGGGGCACCAGGAGGAACACCTGCCCCTCCGCATCCGTGACCTTCTTGTATCCCTCGGGCGTGTACTCGATCTTGAAGCCCTTGGCGTATTTGATCTCGACCGGAGCGGCGGGTGCTCCGGGCGGTGCTTTCTCGCACGTTCCTCCCGCCAATATGAGGAGGCTCAGGATGAGGATCGCTCCTATCGCCGCCGCTATCCTTCCCTTCATGACCCACCTCCCTTATCTTCTGCTTCCCTCCTCCAGCACTCCTTCGATGCTCAGGTAAAGGTTCCGAAGCTCGCGCTTCATCTCCTCCGTCGCCCGCCACATCCCCCTCTCGATGGCCTCCAGGAGCCTCTCGGCGATGTTGTGAAGGGCGTAGGGATTGACCTTCCTGAACCACTCCTGCATCTCCCTGTCCAAGGCGTATTTCCTCGCAAGCTCCTCGTACATCCAGTCCTCCATGACCTCGGCCGTGGCATCCCACCCGAAGGCGACGTCCACCGCCCGGGAGAGATCGGCCGCCCCCCTGTAGCCGTGTCGCTTCATGCTCTCGATCCACTTGGGGTTGAGGATCCTCGTCCTGAAGATGAACTTCGCCTCCTCCCCGACGCTCCTTATCTTCACGCGATCGGGATCGGAGCTGTCGCCGCAGTAGGAGCGGGGCGCCCTCCCCCTGAACGCTCTTACGGCGGCGATCATCCCCCCATGAAAGGAGTAGAAATCGTCGCTATCCAAGATGTCATATTCGCGGGTATCCTCGTTCTTGACGGTAAGATCAAGTCGGCTCAGGCGCTTCTTGAACTCCTCGGGAACGCTTATCCCGTAATTCCTCCTCCCGTATGCGTATCCTCCCCAAACGACATAGATCTCGCCCAAATCCCTCTCATCCTTCCAGTTCTTGGAGTCGATGGCCTCGCTCACCCCGGCCCCGTAAGCCCCCGGCTTGCACCCGAAGATCCGCAAGGTCGCCTCCTCTCTCGCCCGCTCCGGGCTCATGCCCGCAGCCACCTTCTCCTCCACCTCCTCTCGAACGTGCTTTGCGATGTAATTCCACTCCGGAGGCTCATCAAGCCCGGCCACCATCTCCACCGCCTCATCGATCAGGTGAACGACATTCGGGAAGGCGTCTCTGAAGAGCCCGCTTATGCGGAGGGTGACGTCGATGCGGGGGCGCCCGAGCTCCTCCAACGGTATGATCTCCAGCCCCCTCACCCTTCCGCTCCCCTCCTCCCACACCGGCCTCACTCCCAGGAGGTAGAGGACTTCGGCGACGTCCACGCCTCTTGTGCGCATGGTGCCCGTCCCCCACACCACCATGCCCACGCTCTCCGGATACCTCCCCTCATCCCTCAGGTATCGCTCAAGCAGAGCATCGCCCAGAGCCACCCCGACCCTCCAAGCGGAGGGGGAGGGTATGGCCTGAGGATCGACGGAGTAGAAGTTCCTGCCCGTGGGGAGGATATCCGCCATCCCGCTCGTGGGGGCGCCCGAGGGGCCGGGCGGGACGAATCCCCCCTCCGAGGCGAGCAGAGTGTGGGAGAGCTCGTCCGCGGCGGCCGCCACATTCGGGGCGAGAACCTTCGCTATATAGGTCAAGACCTTCTCCACCTTCGGATCGCCTCGCCCCAGCACCTCCTCGACCGCCTCCCGAACATCCCCCTCAAATCCCCTCTCGCGAAGCTTCCTCACAAGCCGGAGGGAGAGCTCCTCAAGCTCCCGGAGCACCTCCCCTCCGCTCCTCCCGTCGGGAAGGAGCTTCCCCCTCTCCCTGAGGAGAGCCTCGAAGTCATATCCCATCGCCTCCGCCAGAGATTCCCTGAGCGAGGGGATATCGCCGTTCCGGAGCCTGGTGAGCGCGACCAAGAACTCATCCAAGCGCGATCCCTCCGGAGGCTCGCCCAAGACATGAAGGCCGTCTCGAATCTGAGCATCCGCGAGCTCATGCAGGTAGCCGCGCAGCTTCTCCAAGAAGCTCTCGAAATCCGAGAGGGCCTCCTCCTCGCTTATCCCCAGATCCCCATCCAGCTTCGCTTGTCGCGCCTTCTCCCATATCATCTTGCGGAGCTCCGGAACCCTCCCCGGATCCTCGAGGGATGCCTGATCGTGCTCGTTCAGGAGGGCTTCGAGCTCCGCGAGCTCTCCGTAAGTGCCGGCGCTGTGCATCACGGGGATGAGGTGATCTATGATGCAGCAGTAGCTCCTCCTCTTCGCCTGAGTCCCCTCGCCGGGGTTGTTGATTATGTAGGGGTAGATGTTCGGGAGATCGGAGATGGCGATATCCGGAAAGCAGGATTCGGAAAGCCCGACGGATTTCCCCGGAAGCCACTCCAGAGATCCGTGCTTTCCTATATGCATCACGAGATCCGCCCGGAAGACATCCCGAATCCAGCGGTAGTAGGCGTAATAGTGATGGGGGATGGGGAGGTCGGGGCTGTGGTAGATGGAAGCGGGATCCTCAAGGAAGCCCCTCGGAGGCTGTATCCCGATGAAGATATTGCCGTTTACAAGGCCCGGGATGAGGAGATCTCCCCCGCAATTGAAGAGCCTGCCGGGAGGCTCCCCCCATGCCCGCACCATCTTCTCCCGCACCTCCTCGGGAAGCTCCAAAAACCACTTCATGTACTGCTCGCGGGAGACCTTGGCGACCGCCCTTTTCGCCATCTCCTCGGGGCTTGCCCACCTGCGATCGTTGGTGAGCCCCGCGATGAGCTCCTCGATGAGCTCCTGCCCGCTTTCGGGAAGGCGATCAAGCTTGTATCCCGCCTCCCCGAGCTTCCGGAGGATGTTCCGCACCGACGCGGGAGCATCCAATCCGAAAGCCGTCCCTATCTGATCGTTCCTGGGCGGGTAATTGTGGAAGATGATGGCCACCCTCTTCTCCTCGTTGGGGATATGCCTCAGCTTGGCCCAGTTGAGAGCGAGGCGAACGACCTTCTCCACCCTCTCGGGAAGGGGCTCGTATTTTACGATCCTCGCTCCGGTCAGGGGATCGATCTCGACCTGCTTCCTTGCGGCAACCGGAACGGTGATCAGCATGCCGTCGAACTCCGGCATGGCGACGCTCATGGTGACATCCACGGGATTGAGCCCCTGAATGCTTTCCCTCCACTCCTCCGGGGTGTTTAGGGTTAAGATCGCCTTTATCACCGGCACCCCGAGCTCCCTCAAAAAGCCCTCGTTCTCCCGCGGCATTACCTCGCTTCCCTCCGAGCCCTCGGACATCCACATGGAGAGCGAGAACATGAGGGTGCTTATGAGGACGTCGATCAGGGGCTTTCCGTCCTTCATGAAGTAATTCTCGATCACCCACCTCGTCCCCTTGGTGCCGAGCTCCACATCCCTCACGCTGTAGAGGAATACCGGAATGACGTTCGCTCCGCACCTTTCGATCTCCTCGATGAGCTTGTCCACAAAGATCGTGTTCTTGGATTGCCAGAAGCTCTGGTAGAACATGAGCCCCACGGTGGGCCGGCCCGGCACGAGCTTTCTCTCCAGATATTCCTCCAAGGTGGGAATGCGATCGAAATCGGGGTGGTAAATCCCCTCCCAGGGGGGTCTTTCGGGCTCCCGGATCTCGAATTCCGCGCCCGCGAAGCGATTCGCCGCGAAGAGCAGGAGGTTCTTGAAGTTCTCAACCCCTCCGTAGTTGATGTAGCGGGAGATCTTCCGGCGATCCTCCTCGCTCACGGTGGAAAGCCGGATCAGCTCCACATCCGGCTCCCCGCCCCACCCCTGAGCGTGAATGCGAACGCTTCCGCCCTCAAGCGAGGATATGAGCTTATCGAAGTGGGGGAAGCTCTTCTTTCCCCCCATGAGGTGCATGATGAGGAGATGGGATTCCCGGGCGAACCGGATGAACTTCTCAAGCTCGCCCGGCTCCGCGAGATCCTCCCCGGTTCGGAGGAGGACCTCGGCGATCTCCCCCTTCTCTTCGGTCAGGGCTCTCACCGCCGAGACGAGGGGGATGACGTCGGCCCCTCCCGTGGTGAGATAAGCGATCCTCACCTT
>CAYRBX010000072.1:0-5311 GCA_964422695.1 uncultured Dehalococcoidia bacterium | reverse complement strand
CTGACGGAGTAGATGGTGGTTCCGAGAGCTCCGCCGAAGACGATGAGAGCGAAGGTCACCGGCCAGATCGGAACCTCCTCTTCCTCCTCTTCCTCCTCGAAGGCGAAGAGCTCGCTCAAATCCGCGGTGAGGAACTTATCCCTCACCTCCTCCCACTGCCTCCGGAACTCCCTCCTCTCCTCCGGCGTGGCCCTGCCGGCCTTCACCTTCTCCCGGAGCATGAAGAAATCCTCCGGGAAAACCCCCTCAAGCACCCGAGTTTCGAACACTTCTCCCGTGTCCTTGCGGACGAATTTATATCTGTAATTCTCCAAGGTGAGATGCTCAAGGCTTGTCCCCTCGGGAACTTCCTTGTGATATTCGGCCACCCCCTCGGTGATGTATCTAAAGGCGGCCTCATGGCCCGGACAGGGATGGGAGAAGTGAATTTCGAAGTTGGAAGCTTGGGGGACTTCATCTGGAGAGAGCTTCGAGATGGCAAGCTGCATCACCCGATAAACGCAGGCCTCGCAGATCGTGAGCTTTCCGTCGGGGCATCTTATTTCCTTCTTCCCCAGCTTGAAGCTCATCTCCAAAGGCTTCATCCCCCACCCATAACCTCTGAGGTCGTTTTCCCGGATCACGAACTTGCGCAGCTTCCCCTCTTTGCCGTATATCCAGATGGGCGAAAGCTCCGTTTCCCTCACCTCCTTCGCCCCGGGGGGAACGTGAGCGAGAGCATAGCTTGCTCCGGAGAGGAGGGCGAGAACGGCAAGCGCCGAAGCGAGAGCGATCTTGATCTTCCTCATCATCCCCTCCTTTAAATGAACAGCCTTCCGATCTGATAGATGAGCGCGGCCACGATCCAAGCGAGCGCTATGAGGTAAACAACGGCGAAGGCCGTCCATTTCCAAGAGCCCGTCTCCCTCCTTATGACGGCCATGGTCGCCAGGCAGGGGATGTAGATGAGGCTGAAGGCCATGAAGGCGTAGGCGATGAGCGGATTCCAGCCGAGCTCAAATCCGATTATGTGGCCGAGCCCCCCGACCTCCTCGGCTCCCGCGAAGAGCGTCCCGAGCGTCCCCACCACCGTCTCCTTGGCGAGGAATCCGAAGATGAGCGCTACGGCCGCCTGCCACTGTCCGAAGCCGCAGGGGGCGAGCGCGGGCGCCAGAGCCCTTCCTATGGGCTCCAGAGCGCCCGCATAATCAAGAAGCCAGACGAGAACCGATACGGCGAAGATGATCGAGCCCGCGCGGATGAGGAAGACCTTCCCCCGCTCCCAAGTGTGAATGAGGACGCTCTTGACCGTGGGGAGGCGGTAGGGCGGGAGCTCCATGACGAAATGCCCGCTCGGACCGGGAAGGACCCACTTCCGGAGCGCGAGGGCCATGAGGACGGCCAGGGCGATGCCCAAGAGGTACATCGAGAGGACCACGAGGCCCCGATGGGCGCTGAAGAAGGCCCCGGCGAACAGCACGTAAATGGGGAGGCGAGCTCCGCAGGACATGAGGGGGTTCACGAGGATCGTCGCGAGCCTATCCTTCGGGTTCTCTATCACGCGGGTGGCCATGATCGCCGGGACGTTGCAGCCGAAACCCAGCAACATGGGAATGAAGGACCTCCCGTGAAGCCCCACTTTGTGCATCACCCTGTCCATGACGAAGGCCGCCCGGGCGAGATACCCCAGATCCTCCAGGAAGGAGAGGGCCAAGAAGAGGAGGAAGATGGGGGGAATGAATACCAGGACCGAGCCGACCCCCCCGATTATCCCATCGCCCAGAAGGGAGCCCCACCACCCTCCGAGAGACGCCGCCTTCTCGCCCAGCCAGCCGAACCCCTCATCGATCCAGCTCATGAACGGCTCCGAGAGCGCGAAGGTGAACTGGAAGACGCCGTACATTATGGCGAGGAAGATGGGTATCCCAAGCCAGCGGTTGATGACGATCTTGTCTATCCTGTCGGAAATGGTGAGCTTTTCAACAGGAGGACGGCGCACCACCTCTTTTACAAGGCCGCTTATGAAGCGATACCTCGCCTCGGCGATGACCGCCTCCGCCTCTTCTCCGTAAACGCTGCGAAGGCGCCTTTGGCTTTGCTCTTTGGCCTCGAGGATCTCGTTCATGCCGCCCCCTCGATCTTCTTTATGACCTCCTCATCGTTCTCCAAGAGCTTTATCGCGAGCCAGCGCGGAGGGTATTTGAGAGCGAGGGATGTCGTTGAGATGAGCTTCTCCAGCGCCGCTATCTCCTCCTCCACCTCCCTGCCGTAATCTATCCTCACCCCTCCGACC
This sequence comes from uncultured Dehalococcoidia bacterium, assembly GCA_964422695.1. Lineage (GTDB taxonomy): Bacteria > Chloroflexota > Dehalococcoidia > SZUA-161 > CAYRBX01 > CAYRBX01. The sequence goes on along the minus strand of CAYRBX010000072.1, from coordinate 3,039 downwards.
TCCTCCCTGCCTTCGGCCACGGCTATAACGGCCTCCAATAGTTCTTTTGTGCCCTGATTGCGATTGGCTACGGTGGGGACGACGGGTATCCGAAGGAGCTGGGAGAGCTTCTTCACATCTATGCGGTGATTTCGATTTATGGCTTCATCCATCATGTTCAGGGCCATGACGAGCTTGGCCCCGAGCTCTAAAAGCTGCACGGTGAGGTAGAGATTGCGCTCGAGATTTGTGGCATCTACGATATTCACCACCACATCGGGCTTCTCCTCCACGATGAAATTGCGGGCGATGAGCTCATCTATGGAGTAAGCTGTGAGGCTGTAGACTCCGGGCAGATCTACCACCTTTATGAGATAATCCCTGTAGGTGCAGATCCCCTCCTTCTTCTCAACGGTGACCCCCGGCCAGTTGCCCACATGTTGCCTTGCTCCGGTGAGGTTGTTGAAGAGGGTGGTCTTTCCCGAGTTGGGATTTCCGGCCAAAGCTATGGTGAAGCTCTTCTTCGGCATCTCATCCTCCTCTCACCAAGATCTTCATCGCAATTCCATGCCCCAAAGCCACTCTCGATCCCATGAGCTCCACGAGCACAGGCCCCGGTCCGTTCATCAGAACTCTCACCTTCGTTCCGGGGAGAAATCCCATCTCCATAAGCTTCCTGGAAAGCCCTCTTCCCGCTCTTATCTCCGCCACGACGACTTCCGAGCCCGGAGGGGTCATCGCGAGAGGAAAGAGGCCGTTCATTCCCCTACCTCCACCAGCACGCTGGCGGCTTCCTCTTTCCTCAAGCTCAGATGGTATCCTTTGATTCGAATTTCGATCGGATCTCCCAATGGGGCCACCCTCTCGATCTCCACCTCCTCTCCCGCCACAAGCCCCATATCGAGGAGCTTTCGCCTGATGCTCCTCTCCCCTCCTATCCTCTTTATCCTCCCCCGCTCTCCCGGCCGGAGATCTCCCAAGGCCTTCTCCATCTCCTCCTCCTTATCGCTTGAGCTTCGCGTGAAGCTCGCACTTCTCCGGCCTCCTCCCATGCTTCAAATAGAAGTTAAAGCCGGAGATCACCTGAGCCGTCCCCCGAGGGCATCCGAGCACGAATTCCAGGAATTTCGAAAGCCTCTCCAAGCTCTGAGGGCTCAGGAAGTGCTCCATCCGGCAGGCATCTTCCTCCGCGATCTCGGGATCGACCCCTAAGATCTTCACGAGAAACGCCTTCAAAACCTCATGCCGCCTGAGCACATCGCTCGCCACCTTCTCGCCCTCGGGAGTGAGCTTCACATACCCGTATCTCTCATGCTTCACCAAGCCCTGCTCGGATAGCTTGCGCAAAGCCGAGGTCACGCTCGGCATCTTCACCTTCAGCATCCTGCTTATATCCCTCACCCGCGCCACCTTCCCCTGGCGCTCCAAGACCGCTATCGCCTCAAGGTAATCCTCCATGCTCGCCGTCTGCTCCGCCATCACGCCTTCCTCGAATTGTTAGAGTTCTCTAACATTGTAAGACGAGTCTTCTGTGATGTCAAATGCGCTCCTTCGAGCTAAAATCAGTTTTGCTTCGATGAGAGCGGAGGGGCGAGATGGCGGAGAAGGTGGTGCTGGCTTACAGCGGAGGGCTTGATACTTCGGTCATCTTGCACTGGCTTTGCGAGAAGGGGTTTGAGGTCGTGGCCTTCATCGCGGATCTCGGGCAGAAGGAGGACATCGAGGAGGCGAGGGAGAGGGCTTTGAAGATCGGAGCTTCCAAGGTTTATGTGGAGGATTTGCGCGAGGAATTCGTTGTGGATTTCATCTTCCCCGCGATAAGAGCCGGCGCCGTGTATGAGGGGAGGTATCTCATGGGGACTTCGCTCGCTCGGCCTCTCATAGCCAAGAAGCAGGTGGAGATCGCCGAGAAGGAGGGAGCTTCGATAGTGGCTCACGGCGCCACGGGGAAGGGGAACGATCAGGTGAGATTTGAGCTCTCCTACAGATCTCTGGCTCCGCACTTGAAGATCATCGCCCCCTGGAGGGATCCCGAGTTCCTCAAGATGTTCAAGGGGAGGAGGGATCTCCTGCGATATGCGGCCGCGAGGGGCATTCCCCTCAAGACCACCGAGGATAAGCCCTGGAGCATCGACGCCAATCTCATGCATGTAAGCTATGAGGGAGGGGAGCTTGAAGATCCCGCATTTCGCCCCAAAGAGGAGATGTTTCAGATGACCCTCTCCCCCGCAAGAGCTCCCGATCGGGAGACCGAATTGGTGATCGAATTCGAGAGGGGAAATCCGGTGAAGGTGATCTGCCCTTCGGAAGGGCGCGTTGAGGAAAAACCCCTGGAGCTCTTCCTCTACTTAAATGAGCTCGGGGGGAGAAACGGCATCGGGAGGGAAGATCTCGTGGAGAACAGATTCGTGGGGATGAAATCGAGAGGAGTTTACGAGACCCCGGCCGGAACCATTCTCCACAAAGCCCACAGGGATCTCGAAGGCCTCACGCTGGATAGAGAGCTCATGCGCCTCAAGGATATGCTCTCTCCGAAATTCGCCGAGCTCATCTACTACGGCCTCTGGTTCTCTCCCGAGAGAGAGGCGCTTCAGGCTTTCTTCGATCGAACTCAAGAATATGTGACGGGAAGGGTATTTCTGGTATTGTATAAAGGGAATGTGATAATCACGGGGAGGGAGTCTCCGTTCTCCCTTTACGACAGGGATCTTGTGAGCATGGATGTCTTAGGGGGATTTGATCCCGAGGATGCCGACGGATTCATAAAGATCCAAGCTCTGAGGCTTATAAGACACGCGATGAGAAGAGGGAAGTGAGAAATGCCCTTCCCCAAAGCCTCGCACCTCGAGCTCCCCATCCTCCAAGAGCTCAAAGCGGTGGGAGGAGAGGATAAAGTGGAGAATTTGTACAAGCGCCTCATCCCCTATTTCCCTCAGCTCACCGAGGCGGAGCTCAAAGCCAAGACGAAAAGCGGGAGGAATAAATGGAAGAGCTTGGTTCAGAGGGCCGGCTTGCTCCTCTCCCGCAAGAACTACATCGAGAGGCGGGGGAAGGGGAAGT
>CAYRBX010000071.1:0-5535 GCA_964422695.1 uncultured Dehalococcoidia bacterium | reverse complement strand
CCTCCGGGCTGCGGGAAGACGACGCTTGTGAAGGAGATCGCCCGGAGGTTTCCGGGAAAGGTGGGGGGTTTCTACACGGAGGAGGTGCGCCGAGGAGGGGTAAGAGAGGGATTTCGCATCAGAACCTTCGATGGGGAGAGCGCTTTCCTCGCGCGAGTCGACCTCCAAAGCCCCTGGAGGGTGGGGAAGTACGGAGTTGACCTCAGAGCTCTGGAGGAAGTGGGGGTTCCGTCGATCTTCAGGGCCATCGAAGGGAGGAGGATCGTGATAATCGATGAGATAGGGAAGATGGAGCTCTTCTCCCCTCGTTTCGTCGAAGCCGTGTGGGAGGCCATAGGAAGCGGGCTTCCGGTGGTGGGGACGATAATGCTCAAATCCCATCCCGAAGCCGATAAGGTGAAAGCCCATCCATCGGTCGAGCTCCTCCTCTTGAGGAGAGGGGAGGGGGATCGCATCCTCCGGAAGCTCCTCCCGGAGATCTCAAAACTCCTTCAGAGGGGCGAGCCTTGAAGCGAAGCTTCGCTTTATGCCATCATGGTTTGAAGCGCCGTGAGAGGGGAATTCCCCTTCGCTTTGGATCCCTGGACTTCGGAGCTTGAGGGCTCTCTCGAGGGAGAGGGGAGATCTTCGGCTCTCGACCTCTTCGTGGAGACCGAGGATTGGCGCCCCCTCGTCCCTCCCCCCGCTACCCGTCCCGTGAAGATCGCCTTCGTGGACGGAGTGCAGCGAATCGAAGCTTGGCTTTTGAGCCGCTCCGATTTCTCCCACCACGGCATGCTCGCCTCGATCGCCGTGGGAGCTCTGAGCTCGGAGAGGGGGAAGGCCGCCGTGATCTCCAAGCCCCCGCTCCGCGCCCTCCTCGCTCAGGGGGAAATCCCCTCCTCCCCGCTTCAGATCCCCGCGGGAGATCTCCTCCTCCAGTTCATCCCCTTTGAGGTTCCGGGAGAGGGCCCTTCGGCTCTGAGAGAAGCTCTCAATAAGCTTCGAGAGGAGGAGGAGATGAAGCTGGGAAGGGAGCTCGCCTCCGAGGATTTTGATCTTGTGGTGCTGGACGGAAGGCTTCGCTTTCGCGCCGAGAGGGGAGGGAGGGCGGTGGGCTTGATCAAATCCATTTACGCCCTCTACCTTCCCCAAGAGCTCCTTCCGGTGCTCGAGGAACTTCCTCCCGGGGGGAGAACCCCCCTCTTCACCATCCCCCACGATCCCCCTCTTTTCGCTTGGTTTGTGAGGCTCGCCCCCCGCCGCAGGATAGATCATCCCCTCTCGGGCCTCGTGCGCCTTGAAGCTTCGGCCGATCTCGAGATCGAGGAAGCCAGGAAGCTCGCTGATCTCACCGCCTCCCATCTTCCCCGCTTCGCCTCCCCGACGGGAGATCCGAGATCCCCCCAGCAGCTCCTCCCCTTCATAAGGCTTGAGGAGGAATTGCGGAAGCTCCTGGGAGACGCCGGATGGGTGAGGAGGGCGATAGAGATGTGGTTCTGGAGAGGAGGGTGAAGATGCCGGTGGGATATGTGCTGGGAAGCGAGAACGCAAGGCCTCTGGAGTTCTGGGTGCTCATAAAGGAGGGGGAGTACCTCGAGCTTGACGATATCGTGAGGGTGACCACCTCCCTTCCCGACGGGAGGAGGGTGACCCTCTACGGGATCGTCGATCTCGTGCAGAACAAGATCGAGCCCTCGAGGTTCGGAAGGGATACTCTGGATATGAGGGAGGGCCTCATTCCGGCTTCGGTCCTCCGCACCGCTCACGTCTCCGTGACGCGCGTGGAGCCCGAGATCTTCGTTCCTCCCGAGCCCGGGCTTCCGGTCGAGAGGGCGGCGGGAGAGGAGAGGGAGGCGGCTCTTTATGTGGATTTGATGAAGAGGAGGTTTCCGCTGGGCCTCTCTCGGGACGGACAGCCCGTGTGGGGGAATCTCGAGTTCCTCGACGGAACCAGAGGAGCGCATATCAACGTCTCCGGCATATCGGGAGTGGCGACCAAGACGAGCTACCTGCTCTTCCTGCTTTACGCTCTCTTCAACTCCCCGGCCTTGGGGCCGGCCAAAGCCAACACTCACGCGCTCGTCTTCAACGTCAAAGGGGAGGATCTGCTCTGGCTCGATCATCCGAATCGCTTCCTCCGCTCCGATGAGGCCAAGAAGTACGAAGCTCTGGGCCTCGCTCCGGGAGCCTTCGAGAATGTGGCCCTGTGGGTGCCCCCGAGGCCCAAAATCCCCGCTCTCATCCCCGATGCGGGAAGCAGGCAGACCGGCCTTCGGATTTACTTCTGGTCGCTTGAGGATTTCTGCCGCCGCAGGATGATGCGCTTCCTCTTCGCGGAGGCCGAGGAGGAGAGAAGCCAGATTCCGATGGTGGTGCAGCAGGCGGAGAGGTTCCTCGCCGAAGAGGCGGCGGTCTCGGGAGCGGATGAGGGGGCTATCCAGATAAAGGGGGCGAAGATCCGGAGCTTCGGGCAGCTCGTGGATTTCATCGCTAATCACATCGACGGCATCGCCCCGAGGGCCGCCCCCGGAACTCAATCGGCTTTCGTCCGGAGGCTCGAGGCAGCGGTGGAGAGCTTAGATCATCTCATAAGAGCGGTGCCGCAGGAGGAGGCGGAGAGGCACAAGATCGAATGGCTCTCCGGACAGATAAACGTGATCGATATTCACAATCTCAAAGATAGGGCGAAGAGGTTCGTGGTCGGAGCCGTTCTGAGCAGCATTATGGAGTACAAGGATCGAACGGGAACCAGAGAGCCTCTGGTCTTCCTGCTTCTCGATGAGCTCAACAAATACGCTCCTCGGGAGGGGTGGAGCCCGATAAAGGAGATGATCTTGGATATAGCTGAAAGGGGGAGATCTCTGGGGATCATCCTCTTCGGCGCTCAGCAGACGGCGAGCGAGGTCGAGAGGAGGGTTGTGGCGAACGCCTCCTTCAGGGTGATCGGAAGGCTCGACGCCGCCGAAGTGGAGAGGGAGGAATACGGATTCCTGCCGGCGGCCGCTCGCGCCCGATCCATCATCCTGAAGCCGGGAACCATGTACGTGCAGCAGCCGGACGTCCCCATCCCGCTTCTCGTTCACTTTCCCTTCCCCTCTTGGGCCACTCGAAGCGAAGAGGCTTTGACCGAAATCGAGGAGATACCCAGAGGCTTCGTCCGCTGAGGATGGAGGAGTACCTGAGGCCGACCGAAGATATAGATTGCGAGAATCCCAAGATAAAGGAGACGGCCTCGGATATCACGAGGGGAATTGAGGGGGAGGCGGAGAGGGGGAAGGCCCTCTTCTACTTCGTGAGGGATGAGATCAAGTACGATTACTACGCTCCCCTCCTCCCCCTGAGGGCGAGCGCCACTTTGGAGAGGAGGAGGGGCTTCTGCATACAGAAGGCCGTGCTCCTTGTGGCTTTGGCTCGAGCGGCTGGCATTCCGGCGCGCTTGGGTTTCGCCAAGATCCGAAATCACCTCCTGCCGGAGAGGATCCTGAAGCTTCAGAAGGGAATCGATATCCTCACACCTCACGGCTTCGCGGAGCTTTATATCGAGGGCGCTTGGGTGAAGGCGACCCCCGCTTTCGATCTCGAGACCTGCCGCAAGTGGAATTTCATCCCGGTGGAATTCGACGGAAGGAATGACGCTTTGCTTCACCCTCGCAGCCGGGAGGGGAGAAGGCATATCGAGTACTTGCATTTCTACGGCTCCTTCGCCGATGTTCCCCACGAGATGATCATCGATCTCGTAACGCGAACTTACGGCCGGGATTATCTCGAGGCTTGGATGAGGGGATTCAGGTGACGCAAAAGCGGCCCACAAGGGGGATCGGGGCTCCGCAGGAGGAGCAGGTGTTATCCTCCCCGAGGCCTCTTCTCCTCACTTCAAATCCCCATCGCTCGATGAGGAGCTCCCCGCATCTGGGGCAGTAAGTGCTCTCGCGAGGATGCCCCGGGACGTTCCCCAGATAAACGAATTGCAATCCCTCGGATCTCCCTATCTCCCAAGCCCTCTCGAGGGTTTCGATCTCGGTCGGAGGGACGTAGGACTTCCAGAGGAATTCGTAAGCCGGATAGTATCTCGTCACATGCCATGGGGTGTCGGGGCCGAGCTCCTCCCTTATCCTTCCGGCTATGCTCCTGAGGACGCCCTCCCTATCGTTAACTCCCGGAATCACCAAAGTTGTGATCTCAACCCACACCCCCCTCTCCTTGGCGATTCTCGCATTCCTCCACACCTTCTCCACATCCGCCTTGCAGTACCTCAGAACGGCCTCCCCATCCCCTTTTATATCGATGTTCATCCCGTCGAGCCCGGCTTCGATGAGGAGCTCCAAGGCTTCCCGCGTCATGTAGCCGTTGGTGACGAAGGTGTTGTAAAGCCCTCTCTCCCTGGCGAGGCGAAATACATCAAGGGAGTACTCCAGAAGCAAAGTCGGCTCGTTGAAGGAGATGCTCGTTCCCTGACATCCCAGCTTGAGGGCGAGCTCCACGAGCTCCTGCGGGCTTATAAACCTCCCCCATCCTATGCGATTCGCGCTCTTGCTTATATCGTGATTCTGGCACCAAGGGCAGGTGAAATTGCAAGACCAGCTCCCCACGGTCAGGGCTTTGCTTCCGGGCCAGAAGTGAAATAAGGGCTTCTTCTCGATGGGATTCGCGCTTACAGATGAGATCTCCCCGTAGATGAGAGTGTAGAGCGTTCCGTTCAAATTCATTCTGGTGCGGCAGAATCCCACAGCGCCCGATTTGATCTCGCAGCGCCTCTCGCAGGCGAGGCAGACCACCGCATCTCCTCTTCTCTCGAAGAGCCTCGCCTCCCTCCTCACCCCTCCTTCGCCCCCTTAGTTGCCGCCTTTCGAGGAGATTATAATGGAGATTAAGATGCGGTTTCTCCACACCGGAGATTGGCATCTCGGCAAGACGTTAAGGCAGCGAAGCCGCCTGGGGGAGCAGGAGGCGATCTTGGGGGAGATCTTGGAGATCGCCCGGGCGGAGAGGGTGGATGCGATCTTGATCGCGGGAGATGTATATGAGAGCGCCGTCCCCTCGGCCGAAGTGGAGGGGCTCTTCTTCTGGTTCTTGAAGGAGCTCTGGGGGGAGGGGATTCCCGCGATCATCATCGGGGGAAATCACGATCATCCCAAGCGCCTTACGGCGGCGGCCGGGATCTTGGAGCTGGGCGGAATTCACGTCATAGGAGAGCCTCTGAGCCGAACGAGCGGAGGAGTTCTCGAGATCCCCTCAAGAGATAGAACCGAGATCGCTCGCATCGCCGCCCTCCCCTGGGTTCCGGAGAGAAGCCTTCTCGACGTGGAGGATTTCCTCTCGGGAGAGGGGAGCGAATACAGAACTTATGCGGATAGGCTCTCCCGGATGATAGAGCACTTATCGGCCGCCTTCCTCCCTCACACCGTCAATATCCTGGTGGCGCACGTCTTGCTGAGCGGCGCAGACGTCGGAAAAGAGAGGGGAGAGCGAATTCTGCATTTGGGAGAAGCTTTCGCCTTGGATCCTGTTCGCCTTCCTCCTAAGCGGAACCGTCGGTAGGTGCACTATGCCGGG
>CAYRBX010000070.1:0-5600 GCA_964422695.1 uncultured Dehalococcoidia bacterium | reverse complement strand
TCAACCTCACGGCCGGAGCTTCGCCTCCGCATCTTGAGCGGCGTTCACTATCGGGTACACAAGCGGGGAGGCGGTGAGGGCGGGATGAGTGCCCACTTGAAGGGTGGCCACCTCGTCCGCCGTCATCTTGTTCAAGATGAGCGCGCCCATGATGTTCGCCATCTCGCCCGCGGTCACGCCTCCGCAAGCTTCACCGCCTATTATCCTGCGCGACCTCCTATCGAAGATGAGCTTCACGCGCAACTCCGCAGCTCCGGGCATCGCGCCGGGATGTTTGTCGACGGCGGTCGCCTCGCCGACGATCACATCGAAGCCGGCCTCCTTGGCCAGCCTCTCGGTGAGCCCGGCCACCCCGACGGCGGTGCCGCTCACTATGGTGGAGAAAACCCCCACGGTTCCCAAATTCCTCCTGCGACGCGGTTCGAACAAATTGGCCGCAGCTATCCTGGCTTCCGTGGCCGCCACCGAAGCGAGGCGGATGTTGGCCGGTTTGCCGGTGAAGAAGGAGAACTTCTCCGCACAATCCCCTACGGCGAAGATATCCGGATCGGCGGTCGCCATGAATTGATCGACCATAATCCCCCTCTGCTCTCCTATGGGAAGACCCGCCTCTCTGGCCAGTTCGTTATTGGGCGTTACGCCTATGGCCAAGATCACCACATCGGCTTTGAGCTTCTTGCCGTTGCACACCACATATTCCGCCCTTTTATCTCCTCCGATCGATTCCACCCGATGGTTGGTGAGGATCTGAACTCCGGCCTCCCTGAGCTTATTCTCGATTCGCTCGCAGAACTCCTCATCGCAGTTCAAGTAGAGGCAGTGCTTCAGCAATTCGACGATGGTGACATTTAATCCCCTCTTCCGGCACTCGTCGGCGAGCTCGACCCCGATGAAGCCTCCCCCCACGATCACCACATCTTTGGCTTGAGCTAAAGCGTCCTGCAGGCGCTGGAGGTAATCCCATTCCTTTCTCACGGTGAAGACGTTCTCCAGTTCGGCTCCGGGTATGGGGGGAACGACCGGCCTTGAGCCCGTGGCGAGGATCAGCTTCCTGTATCCTATCTTCTCCCCTCGCGCGGTGATGACGACCTTCTCCCCTCTATCGATAGATGTGACCTCATCGATCACAAGCTCGGCATCGCCCAAGAGGGCGTCGGGGAGCACGTTCTTCTCTATCGAGCCCAAGGTGCCGAATATGTACGGAATGCCGCAGGGGACGAGAGCCCTCTGCTCCTTTCGAACGACGATCACCTTGTCGATATCGCAGAGCTTTTGAACGGTTCTCGCCGCCTCCATGCCGGCGGCGCTGCTCCCTATGATCACCACATCGGCCTTCTTCATGAGAACCCCCTTTCTGAGACTGTCGAAATCCGGGTATTATGGTAACATAAATTCCGCACGCGCGGGGAGATCTACGCCCTCCGGAAGAACCTGAAGAACCTCCCTATCTCCCCTCTCTCCCATGCCACGAGGAGCGGGGCGGCGATGCAGATGGAGCTGTAAGTTCCGCTTATTATCCCTATGAGCATCGCCAAGACCATGGATCTCAGGGTCTCCCCTCCGATGAGGAGCAAAGCCAGAATGACGAGAAGCGTCGTCAAGCTCGTGTTCAGCGAGCGCCCCAAGGTCTCGGTGAGGCTCATGTTCGCGACGGTGGCGAGATCTCTTGCGACCCCCCGCAGCATGTTCTCCCGAATTCTATCGAATACGACCACGGTGTCGTTCACGCTGTATCCGATGATGGTGAGCACCGCGATCACGAACATCGAATTCACCTCAACGCCCATGATCTTCCCCAAGAGGGCGAACATCCCCAAAACCACGAGCACATCATGAGCGAGAGCTATCACGGCGCAAGTTCCGTACCGGAAGGGTTTGGGGAGGCGGCGGAACGCCAAAGCTATATAAATGAGAACGCCGACCGCTCCGATGGCCACGGCGATCATCGTGTTCCTCACCCTCTCGAAGGCGAAGATGGGAGATACCTCGTAGAAATCCGCGACGGCCAGATCCCCGAAGGCATCTTCCAGCGCCCTCTCCAGCATCTCCTCCTCTTCGGGGCTTATCTTCCTCGTCTTCACAAGATACGCATCGAGAGAGAGCTTCGAAGGCTCCGCTTTCAATCCGAGCTCTTCAAGCTTCGCTTTGAGCTCCTCGAGGCTCGGCCTCTTCCCGAGGAATTCCAGAGCCTGACCCGATTCGAAGTTCCAGATCCTCACAGGCCCGAATGCATCTTCGATCGCCTCCCTCTCCTCCTCTTCAAGTCGCAGCTTGAGGAAGAAGACCTCCTTCGAGCTTCTCTGAATCATGGCTTCGGGGAATCCCCGATCCGAAAGCGCCTCTCGGAGCTCGCTTTCCCCGACTTCCTCCGAGAAGAGGAAAGTTCGCATGGTGCCGCTTTTGAACTCAAGGCCGATGTTGAGGCCGAAGAGGGCGAGGAAGATGATCCCCAGGAGGATGAAGAGCGCGGAGCCCAAGAAATACCATCGCTTCTTTCCGATGAAATCGATCAACGCCTCTCCTCCGATCTCCCCACGGGCATGAACCACAAGGAGGGCTTCTGAAAGGCCTTCGCCGCGGCGAGAATTCGCATGAAGGCTTTCGATATCACCATCGCGGCGAACATGCTCACCAGAATGCTCGCAAGGAGCGTCCCTCCGAAGCTCATGATGCGCGGCTCCGCCGTCTCGCGTCCCACGATGAGGAGGATGACGCAGATGATGAAGGTGGTGAAATTCCCATCTCTTATGGCGGGCCACGCTCGCGCGTAGCCCGCCTCAACCGCGGCCTGAAAGGTCCTTCCCGCTCGAAGCTCTTCTTTCATCCGCTCCACTATCAGGATATTGGCATCCACCGCCATTCCGATGGAGAGGATGAGCGCCGCGATCCCCGGAAGGGTCAGGGTGAGGGGGATTAAGCGCATCTTGAAGAGGGCCAGAACGAAGATGATGTAGATGATAAGGGAGATCACCCCGACGAGGCCGGGAACGCGGTAGTAAGCGCACATGAACGCGAGGATGAGAACAAAGCCTATGATTCCGGCTATAAGGCTCCAGCGCACCGCCTCCCTCCCCAAAGTGGGGTCCACATCCTCTCGAATCGCCGGGCCGGAGAGGAATTCCCCTCTCTCGAAATGCCCCAAGGGGATGGGAAGAGCGCCGGAATTGAGGAGCAGGGCGAGCTCCTCGGCCTCCTCCAAGGTCACTCCGGTGATCCTCCCCCTCCCTCCCGTGATGGGCTCCCGCACGTTGGGCGAGGAGATGTAAATCCTGTCGAGGAAGATCCCCAAGGGCCTCCCCACAAGCCTTGTGGTTATATCGGCGAAGAGCTCGGGCCCCTCCCCCTTGAGCTCGAAATCGACCTCGGGCTCTCCGGTTTGGTAATTTATTCCGGCCGTCGCATTGCTCTTGAGGTACTTTCCGGTGAAGGGAACCCAGTTCCCCTCCTTCGTCTGAGCGACGGCGGGAACCCAGAGGAGGGGCGCGGGCTCGGTCACCTCCGCCGGCCCCAGCCTCTCCCTCAATTCCCCTTCGAGCTTCTCGAGATCTCCCTTCAATTCCTCGGCGACGGCCTCTATATCCTCATCCGGCTTCAGATCCTCCGTCTTCCAGATGGTGAAGCGGAAGATCTCGCCGAGAGAGGGGGTTATCTCGTAACCCTGCGCTCTGAGCTCTTCGGAGAATTCCTCAAGAGGCGGAAGCTTTCTTGAAAACCACACCGCCTCCTCTCCGTCGAAATCGCAGATCTCAAGCTCCCCGCACTCCTCTTCGAACTTCTCCTCCAGCTTCTCCCTCGCCTCCTCGGAGAGCTCCAAATCTTTGAGGATGAAGGCTTCGATCTTGCTCTTCCGAGGCGTGGAGATCCTGAGGAAGCCGAGATCGAGGAGGATATCTCTTATCTCCTCAGGCTTTGCGTCGCGAAGTGTGTAAATGCTCCAGCTTTCCGAGAGGATGGGCTCTCCCCCCTCCTTATCCCCCTCCCTCCACCTCCTCTCCCAGTACTTGACCCAAGGAGCATCGGGGGAATAAAGCTCCATGAACTCAAGCTCCGCCGTCTTGCCGATGAGCTCGATGGCCTTTTCGGGATTCCTGATGCCGGGAAGCTGAACGGAAATGCGATTCCTTCCCACCTTCTGGATTATGGGCTCGCTTATCCCCGCGGCCGCGATGCGGCGGGCGATGACATCCACGACGCCGCTCAGAGCTCGATCGGGATCCTCGCCGGGCTCAAGCTTTGAGAGATCGGCTTCGTAAATGAGATGAGTTCCCCCGCGCAGATCGAGGCCCAAGTTGAATGTCCTTCCGAAGCGGGGCTCTTGAGGGGGGAGGAGGATCCAGAGGGCGAAAACAAGAAAGCCCAAGGTCACCCAAAGCCCCGCAAGCTCCTTACGCATCCTCCTCTCTCCTCATCTCCGAAAGGAGCTTCCGGGCGAGCTCCAAGGCCTCCTCCTTCGTTCTCACCTCTCCGGCCGCCTGAGCTTCCCTTATGGCCTCGAGCAATCTCCCCACGATGGGGCCGGGGGAGAGCCCCAGATGCCCCATAAGATCATAGCCGTTGACGAGCTTCGGGGGAACAATTTGACTTTCCTCCTTCAAGCGCTTCTCGATGATGAATTCGACCCTCCTCGTCTCCCACCTCCACTCCTCAAGGTCGAGGAGCGGGCCTCTGGAGGCGAGGAAATCGGCGAGGTGCAGGTAGAGGGTTTCGAACGCCACATCTCCGAGATCCCTGAAGTACCGGTATATGGCGCGGCGCGTCGGCATCTCCCCCTTCTGGCTTATCTGTCCGGGCCTCAGATGCTCCGAGATCATGGTTTTGATCATTCCGATCTCCCTGTTGCTCAGGCGAAGGCGCACGAGCACCTCCTCCGCCATCTCGGCTCCGAGGCGAGCGTGTCCCAGAAATCTCGCCCTCCCATCCTCCACGGTCTTGGTCTGAGGCTTGGCTATATCATGAAGCAGGGCCGCAAGCTTCAGGAGCGTGGCCCGAGTCCTCCCCTCCCCCACCTTCTCCTTGAACCTCTCGAAGACCTCCGGAGGGCGGGGGATGAGGGAGAGGGCCTCTTGAATCGGCGGGCCGAAATCCTCCCTCGCGGAGCTTGAGCTTTCGGGCGCAAGGATGAGATCCGCCGCGGCGACCGTCTGAATCGAATGAACGAAGACATCCCAGTAATGAGCCCCGGGCTGATCGACGCCCTTCGCGGCTTCAAGCTCGGGTATGATCCTCGCAAGAAGTCCGAGGTCCTCCATTAACTTCAAGCTCCTCCCCGGATGAGGGGCGTTGAGGATCCCGCACAATTCATCTCTTATCCTCTCCCCGCTCACCTCCTCCACGAGATGGGAGCAAGCTCGGATGAGCTCGAGCGTTCTCTCCTCGATCCTGAAGCCGAGAGAGGCCGCGAGGCGAACGGCTCGGAGGAGCCTCGCCCCGTCCTCCCTGAAGGAGGTATCCTGAGGGGCTCTGATGATCCCCTCCTCAAGATCCCTCCTCCCCCCTGTGGGATCGATGAGATAGCGGGGGGCCTCCGGGCTTTCGATTCGCTCGAGAGGAAGGGCCAGAGCGTTGATGGTGAAATCCCTCCTCCGGAGATCCTCTTCGAT
>CAYRBX010000069.1:0-5624 GCA_964422695.1 uncultured Dehalococcoidia bacterium | reverse complement strand
GCCGAGGATAAGGATTTCCGGGAGAACGCTCCCTATCACGCGGCCAAGGAGAGGCTGGCTCAGATCGAATCGAGAATTCGGGAGATAAAGCTCACCTTATCTCTGGCCGAATGAAAGCTCCGAGGCGGAGCTATAATTCAGAGATGGGGGTGCATATGCATGGCGCTCGTGAGGTGCTTGAAGCACTTGGATCCCAAGAGGCTTAAAGCGCGCGGCTACACTCACTGGATCGCCCCCACTCACCTCCCGAGCACCATAATCTGCGGGGTGAACGGCTGCACCGAGAAGGGAGCGATCGTGCTCAAGAAGGGGGAGAAGGGGATCGTGAGCTTTTACACTTCGGCTTTGAAGCTCGATATCTCGCCCTATCAGCGCTTCGCCATCCCCCTCTAATCCTGCGGATATCCCAAGAGCATTCCGCAAACGGAGACCACCGATGTTCCCCTCTCATCGGCCGGGCATTGCTCGTAATCCACCTTTATTCCCTTGGAGCCTTCGAGCACGGCTTTGAGGATGTAGAAGGCCGGAAAGCCGCATACCTTTTTCTCCATCCCCTCGGCTTTCATCTTGAGGAAGAGATCCCGAGCCTCCCCCTCGCAGATGATCTTCATGAGCTCCTCGTCGAAGGATTTGATCTTCACCTTCTCCAGAAGCCCCAAGGGCAGGGCATCGCCGAAAGCGGGGCCCACGTGGGAGAGATCTCCCGCCGCCACGAGGAAGGTCGAGGGGGGAAGCGCTCTCAGAGCCTCGATGAACTTCCCGATCTTGGGATCCTCCTGAGGATCTCGTCCGGCCTCCAAGAACCTCTGAAACGAGCCGCAGAGCACCGGGAGGATCTTTATGTCTCTTTTGAGATAGTGAAGCCAGAGGAGGGCGAATTCCACCGAATGCTCCGAGCGATGATGAAGCTCATCTCTGAAGGCCTCCTCCCCCAAGACCTCTCCGAGCATGAGGATCTCATCTCTGGCCGCGGGGGCGACGCCCCAGGGGGTGCGGAAATCCTTGAGCGTGAGAGTGAAATCGGCCCCTTCGGAGTGATGATCGATCCCGAGGATGACGAAGAGCTCGGCTCCCTCAAGCGCCTTTCTCGCGGCCGCCCACGTCCTCCCGTAAACCCTCCCTCCTCTCTGGAAATCTATATGCGGGGTTATAAGGCCTCTTGCTCTGAGGGGAGGGGCTTCTTCCTCCTCGGGCATCAAATTCCGGAACATCTCCTCAAGCTCTCCGGGATCTTCGGGATAGCTCTCCCCGGCGAAGGCGAGCTCCCTTGTGGGAGCCCTCCTGTAATCCTCAAGCGCCCGCCTGTAGGCGGCGAGGAACCTCTCGTTCTCGAGGAAGAGAGCTTCATCGAGCTCTCTCACAAGCTCTTCGATCGCCGACAGGGGGAGGATGTAGCCCGTTCGAAGCTGAAGGGCCACGGCGAGCTCGCGAAGAGTTCGCCTTCCGTTCATATGCCCGAGAACATAGGAGAGGGGGGAGGGCACGAACATCACCTTATCGGAGAGCTTCAGCGGATCGCTGAGGAGGACGCCGCTCCTCCCTCCTCTCACCGCGGCGCTGACGTTCAGATTTCGAAGCTTGGGCCTCTCCTCCGTCAAGGCTCCTCCGCATCCGAACCGGCTCTTCCGGCGAGCTGCTCTCTGAGGCGGCAGAAGTTGCAGACGGGAAGGGTGGTGGGATATCCGCAGATGCGGCACTCCCGAAGCTGGGGCTCTCGGGTTCTGAAGAGAGGTTGGGTTTTGAGGAAGCCGAGGTAGAATTGAAGCTTGGCCCCCGGAGATTCAAGCTCCAAGCGATTGAGCAGGTTCTTGTAGAAGATGGAGGTCGCCCCTTCGGCGAAGGGGCACTCATCCACGATGTAATCAATGCCCCTTATTATCGCGTAGCTCGCCGTCTCCTTCTCGCTGCAGAGAGCGAGGGGCTTCACCTTCCTCACCAATTTGCCGTCGGTCGAGGGGAGGAGGGGATGCTGGCGGGCGAGATATTCGATCCTCCAGCCCAGCACGTTTCCGAGAAGCGAGGCCGCCTCATCATCGAGATTGTGCCCCGTGGCGAGGACATCGAACCCCCTCTCCAGAGCCGCTTTGTTCATGAGATATCGCTTTATCATCCCGCAGGTGGAGCATACGCTCCGAGATGTGCGCTTGGCGATCTCGGGAATCCCCAAACCATCAAAATGCGCTTTCACCTCCTCGATGATGAGCTCCCTCCCCCTGCTCTCGGCGAACTTCAGGGCTTTCTCTCTCGAGAGGGCCGAGTACCCTCCGATTCCGAGATCTATGTAAAGCCCCGAGGCCTCAAATCCGAGCTCCAAGAGCACATCCCACAGCGCGAGGCTATCCTTCCCCCCCGATACCGCCACGAGCACCCTCTCGCCTTTCGAGATGAGCTTGTACCTCCCTATGGTCTTCCTCACCCTTCGCTTGAAGAAATCGAGAAAGCAATCTTCGCACAGATTGATGTTGTGAGATCGAAGTTTCAAGACCGCCTTCCCTCCGCAGATCTTGCACTTCATTCCGCCTTCATCCTCCCGAGATCACGGGCCTTATCTCGACGATCGCATCTTCGGAGAGCACCTCATCGGGAGCGACGAGCTTTCCTTCCTTCAAGATGAGGTTCTCCTCCGGATTGAGATCAAGCTCCTTGAAGATGTCCGCCGCCCTCCTCTTCCCCTCGAGCTTGTAGACCTTCCCCTTATACCTTATTTCCATCTTCATGAAGGATTATAAGGTATATAAAGGGCGCGAAAGGAGGCGATCATGACGAGAGCCGAGAAGATCCTGGCATCTCACGCCGGGAGGGAAGAGGTCGCTCCGGGGGAGCTTGTGAGCGTGAGAGCGGATCTCGTTATGGCCAATGATATAACCGCGGCCTTGGCGATCTCGGAGTTCGAAAAGCTCGGAGCCGAAAAGGTTTTCGATCCCCGGAAGATCGTCTTCGTGCTCGATCACTTCCTTCCCGCGAAGGATGTAAGGGCGGCCGAGCAGGCCAAGCTCGTTCGGGAATTCGCCGGGCGCATGGGGATAAAAGTCGTGGAGCTCGGGGAGGGGGGAATAGAACACGTGGTGCTCCCGGAGGAGGGATTTGCGGCTCCCGGGGAGGTCGTGGTGGGAGGAGATTCGCACACCTGCACTTGTGGAGCTCTGGGGGCTTTCGCCGTGGGGATGGGCTCCACCGATATCGCCTGCGCCATGGCCACGGGAGAGGTGTGGATGAGAGTTCCCGAAACCCTCAGGATAGAGCTTCGGGGGAGGCCGGGGAGGTGGATTACGGGGAAGGATGTGATCCTTCACATCTTGGGGAGGATAGGGGTTGAAGGAGCGAATTACATGGTGATGGAGTTTGAGGGGGAGGGGGTAGAGTGCCTCTCCCTCGACAGCCGCTTCACCATAGCGAATATGGCCGTGGAGGCCGGGGCCAAGACCGCCCTCTTCCCCGTGGATGAGAAGGCCGAGAGGTTCTTGAGGGGGAGGGTTACAAGGAGCTGGAATTTCCCCTCTCCCGATCCGGATGCGCGATATGCGGGCTTCTTGGAGGTCGATCTCTCGGAGCTTGAGCTCATGGTGGCCCTCCCTCCCCTCCCCTCCAATGCGGTTCCGGTCGGGAAGGCCCGGGGGATAAAGCTCGATCAGGTGTTCATAGGAAGCTGCACCAACGGAAGGCTTGAGGATCTTGAGATCGCGGCCGGAATCCTCAGGGGAAGGAAGGTGCATCCCAAAACGCGCTGCATCGTAATTCCGGGCTCGCAGAAGGTCTTTCGGGAGGCCTTGAGGCGGGGGTACATCGAGATCTTCATCGAAGCCGGAGCTGTGGTGGGCCCTCCCACCTGCGGCCCCTGCCTTGGCGGTCATATGGGGGTTCTGGCCGAGGGGGAGAAGTGCCTCGCCACCACTAATCGCAATTTCCCCGGCCGCATGGGAAGTCCCAAAGCCGAAATTTACCTCTCGGGCCCCGCGGTCGCGGCCGCGAGCGCCGTCGCCGGGGAGATCATCTCCCCCGAGGAGCTCATCCGATGAGGTTCTTTATCTCATTCACGATCTCTCCGATCGTCACCGGCTTCTGAAGGATCACGACCCTCCCGTTCCAAGGATAATCGAGATCCCGCTCAAGCCCTCCCCGGCAGATGAGGAGGGGGACATCTTTACATAAGGATGAAAGCCTCTCGAGGGCCGCTTTGAGATCGAGGTTCAGGGTGTCTATGAAGATGATGTGCGGCTTGAGCTTTCGGAAGGAAAGCCTTGCGAGCGCCTCCTCCTCGTCCTGCGCTCCCAGAGCATCGAAGCCCTCCTCGCGAAGCTGAGCTCCGAGGAGGGCTCTCGTCCTCCATTCGCTCGCTATGATGAGAACGAGCGGCTCCTCCCTCATCGCCCTCCCAGAAGAAGTCGGATCTTCTCGGGATCTTGAAGGATCTCCCTCGCTCTGAAAGCCGCCTTCGCCCTGTGGCTTATCTTGTTCTTCACCTCCAAGGGAAGCTCCGCCATCGTCTTTCCGAATTCGGGAACGAAGAACACGGGATCGTAACCGAACCCCCCGCTTCCCCGGGGCTCGAAAGCTATAAAACCCTCGCAAATCCCCTCGCAGAGCTCGATATATCCCGAAGGCCCCGCTATCGCTATCACGCATCGAAATCTCGCCTTCCTTCGCTCCCAGGGAACGCCGGAGAGCTTGTGGAGGAGGAGGGCGATATTCGCCCTGTCGTCTCCGTGCCTTCCCGCATACCTCGCCGAGAGGACGCCCGGCTCTCCCCCAAGGGCATCCACTTCAAGTCCCGAATCGTCGGCCAGAGCCGCCGATCCCGAAGCCTCCGCATACGCTCGCGCTTTGAGGAGGGCGTTTTCCTCAAAGCTCCTCCCCTCCTCCCTCACCTCCACCTCGATTCCCTCCTTCAGGGGATCGGTGAGCTCCCAGGGGATGCCGCAAAGGAGCATCTCAAGCTCCCTTATCTTCCCTTTATTCTTTGTTCCCAAAATGAGCTTCGGCCTCATCCCTATTCAGGCCTTATCGGCTCTTCAAACTCCTGCTTCGTTCTCTCCAGAGCTCTGTAGTACTCTGTATCGAGCCATTTCAAGAAGAAGCTGAGGTATTTGGTGCACTTTGCGGGCTCGGTGGATGGGACTTTTATGATCAAAGCCCTCGGGCTTACAGGTAGAAGCGCCGGAATTCGCCCTTCAAAGATCTCCTTCTCCTTTTCCTCCAGACCCGTCTCTTTACTTAGCCTCTCTATAAGGGTGAGGCTTATTATTCCTCTCTCAACTTCTACGATATACTTGGTTTCCTGAAGGCCGGGTTCGGCCGTAATTCTGACAGTTCCGAAGTTGGATAGATGCCTTAAGATCGTCCCGCTCGATTTAAGATGTATCAGCACTTCGAAGATATGAGTTACGGTCCTATCTATCCCCTCTAACTTGTTGAGAACTTGATCCCTGAGCTCATAAATGGCATCTTTTACGCTCTTAATTTCCTTTGGGAATCCGCGCAAGCCGAAATATATCCCGACGGCGATGCTGATAAGTCCTATAAGGATGGAAAGAGCTATCTCGCTCATTCGCTTTTGGCCTCCACTAATTAGCTTTAAACAATCTCAGAAATGAACGGAACCCTTCACAATTCCTGCTCCGTAATAA
>CAYRBX010000068.1:0-5734 GCA_964422695.1 uncultured Dehalococcoidia bacterium | reverse complement strand
ATGCATATCCCCTCCCATCAGGGGGTGAGAATGGCATACCGCGACGGCCGGGAAGGGGCCTCTCCCGGAGGGGAGATGAAGGATGCCCTCCAAGGTGAGATCCCGAGCTTTGAAGGAGATCCTCCTCTCCTTCACTCCTCCCCGCAGAGAACCCGCAGGACTCTGGGGAAGATGTATTCGGTGAGATCCGGACGAGCTCCCCCCAAGCTCATGACGAGATACCTTCCCTCACATATCTCCTCCGCATAGCTCTTGACCTCTCTCACCAAAGCGGGGAAGAAATCGGGGGAGAGGCCTCGATCTCCGTAATCTCCCCGACAGGTATCGTGCCCCATCTCGTGGAAGATGAGAGCGGGCTTGAATTCCCTCACTCGAGGATAGAACTCCCTCCGGACGAGCTCTAGATACTCCTCATCGGTGAGCTTCCAGCTCACTCTGACATCCACCTTCGTTCCCCCTCCCGAAACCCCCTCCATGCTGCAGAAGCAAACGTGAAGGGTGTTGGGGTCGTCGCTGAAGATATCTCGAGTGCCGTCTCCGTGATGAGAGTCGGTGTCGAGTATGGCGAAGCGAAGCTCTCCGAACTTCTCCCTGGCGTTGCGGAGGGCGGGGCCGGTGCAGGAGAGGTAAGTTCCTCCCCAAGCGTGAGAGCGCCCGGCGTGATGTCCGGCGGCCACATCGAACACGAGGGCGTTTCTTATCTCCCCGCTCAGGATCTTCTCCACAGCCTCCACGCATCCCCCCACTGAGATCCTGGCCGCCTCCCAGTACCACGCCCTTTTGGTCTGCTCCACAAGCTCCTTGGTGTGCACTTTGAGGAGGAGCTCTTCGGAGACGGGAGAGGGGGTGTAGAGGCGAACTTGAGGGAGCGAGAGCTCTCTCTCTATGGCTTTGGGGAAATTGCGGAATTTATCGCCCAAAATGGGGTAGTAGCCTCTGGCGAAGATCTCGTGGAAGAAAACCCCCGTTTTCACCTTCAGAACTCCTCCTCTTCCTCCTCGACCGGAGGCGGAGGGGGAAGGAGGGCTTCAAGCTTCCTCTTCCTTCGCCCCGCGATCTCCCCCGAGATCTCACACGCCCTCCTCGCCATCCTCGCCCTCTCCGGCGGATCTCCTCTCAAATCCACCATCACGCCTCTCGCTCCGGCCCTCCAGAGGGAGGCGAGCTCCTCGGGAGAGAAGGCTTCGGGAAGCTCGATGATGACCTCTCTTCCCGCCATCGATATGAGCTTGGCGTAATCGGCGAAGCATTCGATCGTGAGAGCTCCGCTCCACCTCTCAAGGAGGAAGGCGTCGATGGAGAGGAAGCTCATCGCCCGAACGAGCTCCCGCCTCAGGGAGGGGGAGATCTTGAGGATCTTGCCCGGCCCCTCCGCCTCCAAAACCCCCACCGGAAGGCTTGAAGCCTCCAAGATCACGAAATCGCATCCCCTCTCCGAAAGCTCCCTCAACCTCCCCTCCTCGATCTCATCTCGAAGATGTATCCCCCATGGAATGCTCACCTCCCCCGCGGGGAGCTCCTCCACCAGAATTCCATCGAATCTCTCCTCCTCGAGGATCCGGAGGAGATCCGAATTCAAAGCCGAGATGAAACCGAGGAGGGCGAAGGGGGAGGGCTTCTCCTTTCTGGGGGCGAAGCCCAAGGAGGATCTCCCTTTCGCCACCTCCTCAAGCCTTCTGAGAAAGCGGCTCACCGCCACCGGAGAAAAAAATCAAAAGCAAGCCAGCGGTCGGATTCGAACCGACGACCCGCGGTTTACGAAACCGCTGCTCTACCGCTGAGCTACGCTGGCTTGCCTCCTCAGATGACAATTATACTACGGGATTCTCCCCAAGACAATCGCCGCGATGAGGATAAGCGAGATGAGGATGCCGGCTGTGATCCCGATCCTCTTGAGCTCCGGCCTCACATACTCATAACTTCGGGAGATGCGCGCCGGCGCGACCTCCGGCTCTCTCCTCCGGGGAATTGCGGCCGCCTGAGAGGGTTGAGGTTGAGGGGCCGGAGGAGGACGGCGCCTCCTCTTCCGCCTGCTGAGCTCGGCGTACCTCGCCGCCGCGCGCCGAGATCCCCTCTTCGATCTCCTCTTCATCTCCCCCTTTTAGGGTACAACTTCCCGGCGCGCTCGGCCATTTCCCCGGCGCTTCGTTTGGGTTAAAATCTGGGAGGGATGAAGAGGGTTTTCTCGGGAGCGCGGCCCACGGGGAGGCAGCATATAGGAAATTACCTGGGGGCCATTCGCAATTACGTGGCCCTTCAGAATGAGGGGCTGGAGTGCCTCTACTGCGTTGTCGACGTTCACGCTCTCACGACCTTGGAGGAGACAAGAGAGCTTCAGGATAACATCCGGGAGATGGTCTTGGATTGGCTTGCGGCGGGGCTCGATCCGGAGAGATCCATTATCTTCGTGCAATCTCACGTTCCGGAGGTCTTGGAGCTCTTCACCTTTCTCGGGATGATCACCCCTCTGGGCTGGCTTCTCCGCGTTCCCACCTTCAAGGAGAAGGTGCGAAATCAACCTCACAATGTAAACTACGGCCTTGTGGGGTATCCGGTTCTCATGGCGGCCGATATCCTCCTCTACAAGGCCGAGATCATACCGGTGGGAGAGGATCAAATCCCCCATATTGAGCTCACAAGGGAGATAGCGCGCCGCTTCAATCACCTCTTCGGCCCCACCTTCCCGGAACCTCAAGCCAAGCTCTCCGACACCCCTCTCATCTTGGGGCTCGACGGGCAGGGGAAGATGAGCAAGAGCTTGGGGAATCATCTGGAGCTCGCGGCGACCCCGGAGGAGACCCGAGCGAAGATCATGAAAGCCTACACCGATCCGGCGCGCCGTTATCGCTCGGATCCCGGCCATCCGGAGATCTGCAATATCTTCCGCCTTCACACCTTCTTCACCCCGAAGGAGCAGAGGGAGGAGATAGAGAGGGAGTGCCGGCGGGCCGGAATAGGATGCGTGGATTGCAAGAAGATCCTCATCGATAACATGAACTCGTATCTCGCTCCCTTCAGGGAGAAGCGGGCGGAGCTGGCCTCGAATCCCAAGCTCGTGGGGGAGATCCTCGCCGAGGGCGCGAGGAAGGCCAAGAGGATCGCCGCCGAAACCCTCTACGAAGTGAAGGAGAAGATGGGCCTTTTATGGAGGAATTGAGGATCTGCTCTCCCTCAGCTCATGTGGGCTACGGCTTTCCCGAAAGCTCCCTCAGGGAGGCTCTCAACTTAAACCCTCACTTCATCATCGCTCAGGGAACTTCCGCCGATCCCGGCCCCTATTACCTCGGCTCCGGGAGGTCTTACACGGAGAGAAAGGGGGTGAAGCGAGATCTGGAGCTTTTGATCTGCGCCGCGAAGGAGAGAGGTGTGAAGCTCATCTGCTCCTTGGGAGGAGCCGGAGCTCGAGTGCATCTTGAGAGAGCGCTTGAGATCGTGAATGAGATCTGCAGGGAGAGGGGGATAAAGCTCAAGGCCGCGGTTATACACGGGGAGATCGATAAGGCTTGGCTTTCAGAGAAATTGAGGGGAGGAGCGAAAGCCCGAAGGCTTGTTCCTCTGGATCGATTTCCCGAATACCTCACCCCGGAGGAGGTGAGGAGAAGCCGCCGCATCGTGGCTCAGATGGGCCCCGAGCCCATAATGAGGGCTTTGGATTTCGGGGTGGAGGCGGTGTTTGCGGGAAGGGCGCTGGATGCCGCTCTCTTCGCGGCTCCGGCTTTGAGGGAGGGATTTGATCCTGCTTTATCCTATCATCTCGCCAAGGTGATGGAGTGCGGGGCTCTGGCCGCCGTTCCGGGGAGCGGAAGCGACGGCCTGTTCGCCGAGCTCAGAAGAGATTGCTTCCTCGTTCACCCCATGAGCCCTCAAAGGCGCTGCACTCCATATTCCGTGGCGGCTCACTCCCTCTACGAGCGCCCGGATCCTCATCGCGAGGAGATGCCGGGAGGCTTTCTCGATGTGACCGAAGCGAAATACGAGCAGGTGGACGATCGAACCGTAAAGGTGTGGGGGGCGAGATGGGAGGAGAAGAAGCCCTACACTTTGAAGCTTGAGGGGGCGGCCCCCATCGGATGGAGGACGATATCTTTGGCTTGCACGAGAGATCCTTTTCTCATCGCGCGGATTGAGGAGGTGATCGGGGAGGTGAGAGATTACGTGATCTCCGCCCTGAGGCTTGGGGGGGATCATAAGCTCTCCTTCAAGATCTTCGGAAGGCCGATCTCCTCCTCTTCCGAGATCTTCATCATCATAGATGCGATCGCCCCATCTCAGGAGGAGGCGAGCGGGATTTGCGCCTTCGCGCGCTCCGCCCTGCTCCACTGGGGCTTTCCGGGAAGGAAGAGCACCGCCGGAAATCTCGCCTTCCCCTTCTCCCCCTCGGATGTCGAGATGGGGGAGGTCTTCATCTTCAACATCTGGCACGCTCTGGAGCTCGAAGATCCCTGCGAGCCCTTCAGAATAGAGCTTCGGGAATTCCCGGAGGGAAGATGAAGCTCGGCGAGATCGCGAAGGTGATCAGAAGCAAGAACGCCGGCCCCTTCAAACTCACTTTGGATCTCCTCTTCGAAGATGAAGAAGCTTACAGGAAAGTCAAAAATTCGGGAGCGATAAATCGGAAGGCGATCGCCGCGCTTTACGAGATAAAACCCGAAGATGTGGAGGGGATTTTCTTCATCGACGAGGTTCTCGGAATAAAGATCACCTTCCTCAAGAAGATCCCCTCCGATGATCCGGCCTGCGAGGATGTATACGGAGCTCAGCAACATGTGCCCCTTCTTGATCTTGAGCTTTGAAGGAGGTGAAAGGAGATGAGGATCGCGGGGCGGAAGCTCGGGGCGCTCTCCCTTCTCCTCTGCGCCCTCCTCATCCTCTGCGGCGCAAGCTGCGAGCGGAAGGAGATCCTGCAGATCGGGGGATCCACCACGGTTCAGCCCCTCGCGGAGAAGTGGGCGGAGGCCTTCGAGCGGCGGCATCCGGAGATCGAAGTGAGGGTGCAGGGAGGAGGCTCGAGCTTCGGGGTGAGAGGGTGTGCGGAGGGGATTCTCGATATAGGAGCCGCTTCGAGAGAGCTCTCCCCCGAGGAGAAGGAGAGGTGGCCGGAGCTCGTTCCCATACCGGTCGCCTTGGATGCCATCGCGATAGTGGTCAATCCGCAGAACCCCCGCGAGGACATCACTCTCGATGAATTGCGAGAGATCTTCGCCGCGGGCACCACCGATGAGTGGATCGCGATAAGCCGGGATCCGGGCTCCGGAACGAGAGAGGTGTTCGAGGAGAAGGTGATGAGAGGAGCGCCGATCTCCTCAAGGTGCGAATTTTATCCCTCCAACGGGGCCGTGAGGGAGGCGGTCGCCCGAAATCCGAAGGCGATAGGCTACATCTCCCTCGGGTATGTGAATGAGGCGGTGAAAGCTCTCAGAGTAAACGGCGTGGCCTGCACTCCGGAGAACGTGAGGGAGGGGAAGTACCCTCTTGTGAGAACGCTTTACTTCATAACGAGAGGAGAGCCTCGGGGGAAGGTGAAGGAGTTCGTGGATTTCTGCTTGGGAGAGGAGGGGCAGGAGATCGCGGAGAAGGAAGGATATGTGAGGGTAAAATGAAGCGAGGGGGGTAGCGGGGAGGAGTTTCGTGATGTTATAATCTTGCCAATGGACAGGGGGAGATGGATTACGGCGTTGAAGTATGTGGGAATAGGGTGGTATGTAGGGGGATGTATTGGAGGGGGAGCTTGGGT
>CAYRBX010000067.1:0-5839 GCA_964422695.1 uncultured Dehalococcoidia bacterium | reverse complement strand
TGCCCGAATCTCGCATCTTCGGAGGCTATTCTTATATCGCAGGCCATGGCGAGCTCCAATCCTCCCCCAAGGCAGAAGCCCCGAATTCTCGCTATGATCGGCTTCTGAACCTCCCGCTCCATGAAGCGAGTGAGGCTGTGCAATCCCAAGGAGAACCTCCTCGCCTCGAAGGGGGTGAGGTTCAGGATCTCGGGGATATCGGCTCCGGCGCAGAAGGCCCTCTCCCCCGCGCCCGTGATCACTATCGCCCTCACCTCCGGATCTCCCCGAGCTTCCTCGAGAGCGCTCCGCAGCTCCCCGATGAGAGCGATATTCAGAGCGTTGAGCACCTTGGGGCGATTTAAGGTGATCCAAGCGACCGCCTCCCTCTTCTCGTAGATTATGTTCTCGTACTTTCGAGCTTCCATTCCCACCTCCTCACTTCGACAGGAGCTCTCTGCATTTGGCGATGAAGGCGGGAAGCACCTTCTTGTAATCTCCGACCACTCCGAATCTCGCCACCTTGAAGATATTGGCCTCCTCGTCCTTGTTTATGGCGACTATGTTCTTGGCGCCGGTTATTCCGGCGAGATGCTGGCTGGAGCCGGAGAGGGCGATGCCGATGTAGAGATTGGGGCTTACGATCTTTCCGGTGAGGCCTATCTGAAGATGCGGAGGAACCCATCCCTGATCGCAGGGAGGTCTTGTGGCCCCGACCGCCCCTCCGAGCAGCTTGGCGAGCTCCTCAAGCTCCTTAAATCCCTCGGGGCCTCCTATTCCGCGCCCTCCGCAGACGACGACCTCGGCCTCCTCGAGCTTCACTCCCGGAGCCTCCTCCTTCACCCGCTCGATCACCTTCACCTTCACCGAAGCCGGATCGAGCTGCGGCGCGATCCTCTCGATCTCCCCCTTCCTCGACTCATCTCTCTGAAGGGGCTCTACGGCCTTGGGCCTTATGGTGGCCATCTGAGGTCTGGTCTCGCACCTGTAGATCGCGTGGGCGTTTCCCCCGTAAACCGGCTTGAGGAAGAGGACCTTCCCCTCCTCCAGGAGGATATCGATGCAATCGGTTACAAGGCCGGTGTCCAAGCGGAAGGCAAGCCTCGGAGCGAGATCTCTGCCCATATCGGCATGCGCCATGAGCACGACTTCCGGCTCCCTCTCCCGGCACAGCCTCTCCAAGGCCGCAAGATAGGGTTCGGTTTGATAAGAGGAGAGGAGAGGATGCTCGATCGCTATCACCCTATCGGCCCCGCCGAAGATGAGCTCCGAGGCCTGCTCCTCGGTGATCCTCTCGCCGAGGAGCACGCCGCAAACCTCTCCTCCTATCCCCTCCGCTATCTTCCTTCCGGCCGCGAGGAGCTCGAAGGTCGTTCCGGCGATCTTCCCCTCGATGATCTCCCCTATGATGAGAGCAGCGCGAGCTTCCGCCATCTCCTCCCTCCTTTCAGATGAGCTTCGCCTCTCGGAGCTTCAGAGCCAAATTGGCCCCCGCCTCCTCCGGCGTCTCCCCGCCGATGAACTCGCATTTGGCCTCCCTCACCGGAATGTAGAGCTTCAGGATCTCGGTTCGGTGAAGTCGCGAGAGATCGAGGCCCAGATCGGCCGCCTTCCAGGTGGTCACCGGCTTCTTCTTGGCCGCCATTATCCCCTTGAAGGTGGCATACCTCAGCTCCCCGAGCTCATTGCTCACGGTGATGAGTACGGGAAGGGGAGCTTCCACGACCTCGTAGCCGTCGGCCACCACCCTCTCCACCCTCACAGTCCCGTCTGCGACCTCGACCTTCTTCGCCAAGGTGACGCAGGGAATGCCCAGGAGCTCAGCGATGCCCGATCCCACCTGACCGGCATCCCAATCTCCCGCCTGCCTGCCGCAGAAGATGATATCGAACTTCCCTATCTTCTTTATCGCGGCGGCGAGAACCGAAGCCCTGCCGTAAGGATCGAGGTTCTCGAGCGCCGGATCGTCGATCAGAATGAGCTCATCCGCCCCCACGGTGAGAGGCTTCTTTATCACCTCGGGGACGAATCCCGTTCCCATGCTCAAAACGGTGATCTTGCCCCCTTTGGCATCCTTCACCCTCAAGGCCGCCTCCACCGCGTTCTCATCGAAGGGGTTTATCACGGGAGGCCTGTCGGCGGGGGGCACGGCCTTCTTGGCTTCCGGATCGATCTTGAAGGCCGCGGGAGGGATCTCGGGATCGATGATCTGCTTCACGCAGACTATCATGTGCAGCATTCCAAACCTCCCCGCAAAGAGTTTTCGATCCCTTTTTATGATAAAATCTTTGTGGCCTTAATCAAAAACCCTTTCCCGCCGAAAAATCGAAGGGATCTCGGGAGGAGGAAGATGAGAATAGAGGCGCCGGATCTCGAAGTGAGAGACGCCATAAAGGAGACGGGGGGAGAGGATCTCAAATTATGCTATCAGTGCGGCCTCTGCACGGGAGTTTGCCCTTGGAATCTCGTGAGGCCCTCCCCCTTCTTGGTGAATCGGCATGTGAGAGCCGCGCAGCTCGGCCTCACGGAGCTCGAGAGCGAGGAGAACTGGCTCTGCACCACCTGCGGAGCTTGCGCGAGCCGTTGCCCCAGAGGGGTGAAGATCATCGATATCTGGCGCGCCATAAGGAGGATAGCGGTCGAATGGGGGAACGTGCCCTCCACCCTCCGCACCGCTCTCACCAGCATGGGAACGGTCGGAAATCCGTGGGGGGAGGCGAGGGAGAAGAGAGCGGATTGGGCCAAAGATCTCGAGCTCAAAGCCTTCGCTCCGGATTGCGAGTACCTCCTCTTCCCCTGCTGCACTCCGGCTTACGATCCCAGAGCGAGGCGCATGGCTCAGAAGACGGCGAAGATCCTCAAGAAAGCGGGGGTTGATTTCGGAATTCTGGGGGTGGAGGAGAACTGCTGCGGGGAGAGCGCGAGGAAGGCGGGAGATGAGGAGCTCTTCAGAACTCTCGCTTCGAAGAACATCTCCCTCTTCAAGGAGAAAGGAGTCAAGAAGATCATCGCCATCTCCCCTCATTGCTTCTGGACCTTCCGGAATGAATATCCGGAATTCGACGGGAGATTCGAGGTCGTTCATTACTCTCAGATCCTCCTTCAGCTCGTGAGAGAGGGGAGGATCGAATTGAAGAAGGAGATAAAGCGCAGGGTGGCATATCACGATCCCTGCTATCTCGGCCGGCACAGCGGGATTTACGACGAGCCGAGGGAGCTCCTGCGGAGCATTCCGGGCTTGGAGCTCGTGGAGCTCCCCGACGCGAGGGAGGACAGCCTCTGCTGCGGAGGCGGCGGGGGGAGGATGTGGATAGAGACCCCCAAGGGGGAGAGGTTCTCGGATCTTCGAATAGAGCAAGCTCTGGAGGTCGGCGCCGAGATCATCGCCACGGCCTGCCCCTACTGCATCATCAACTTCGAGGACAGCATCCTCGTTCTGGGGAAGGAGAACGAGATCGCCGCGAGAGATCTGGCCGATCTCATCTGGGAGGCCATGGGAGAGGAGTAAAGCGGCGAGGCCTCGCGCTCCCCTCCGGAGCCGGGATCGTCCTCCTCGCCGACCTCCTCTCCAAAGAGTGGGCCGTTCGGAATCTGGGAGAGGGGAGGGAGATTCATCTGAGCTCCTTTCTCAAATTGCATCTTCTCAAAAACGAAGGGGGATTCTTCGGTTTGATCGCGTGCGGGGAGCTCTTCACGGCCTTCACCTTCGCCGCCGTGGCCTTGCTCGTGATCCTCTTCCTGCGCTTCCCCTTCCTCCAAGATAAAATCCCCTCTCTATCTCTGGGTCTTATTCTGGGAGGGGCTTTGGGGAATCTCGCGGACAGGCTCGCAAGAGGCTGTGTGATCGATTTCATAGATCTGAGCTTCTGGCCGGTCTTCAACATCGCCGATGTGGGGATCGCTCTGGGCTCCCTCCTCCTGTTTATATTTCTAATGAGAGCTCTCGTCGGCGAGAGGGAGGAGAGATGAGCGCTCCGGAAGTGCGGGTGAGGTTCGCGCCCAGCCCCACCGGCTTCCCTCATGTGGGGAATATGCGCACGGCTCTCTTCAATTGGCTCTTCGCCCGCCACACGGGAGGGAAGTTCATCGTTCGAATTGAGGACACCGATGTCGATCGCATAGTTCCCGGAGCCGTGGAGGCCATCCTGGAGGGGCTGAGGTGGCTCGGGCTTGATTGGGATGAGGGGCCCGAGGTAGGGGGGGATTACGGCCCTTACTTCCAATCTCAGCGGCTTCACATCTACAGGCCTCTCGCCTTGAAGCTCGTCGAGGAGGGGAAGGCCTACTTCTGCTATTGCTCTCCGGAGCGCTTGGAGAAGCTGAGGGAGGAGCAGAGGAGGAGGGGAGAGCCCCCCCGCTACGACAGGCGCTGCCGGGATCTCTCGCCCAGAGAGCGGGAGAAATTCGAAGCGCAGGGGATAAAGCCGGTGATAAGGTTCAAAGCGCCTCTTGAGGGCGAGGTCTCCTTTTATGACCTCCTGCGGGGGGAGATAACCTTCAAGTGCTCGCTTCTCGATGATTTCGTGATCTTGAAATCCGACGGATATCCGACCTACCATCTCGCCAACGTGATCGACGATCACCTCATGCGGATCACTCACGTCCTTCGAGCCGACGAATGGATTCCGAGCACCCCCCGGCACATACTCCTTTACAGAGCTTTCGGATGGGAGCCCCCGAAGTTCGCTCATCTGCCCATGATCTTGGGGCCGGATCGCTCCAAGCTCAGCAAGCGGCACGGAGCGGTCTCCATCTTGGAATACAGGGATATGGGATATCTTCCCGAAGCTCTGTTCAACTTCCTCGCTCTGCTCGGATGGTCTCTGGATGATCGAACCGAGATAATCTCAAAAGAGGATCTCGTAAAGCACTTCTCCCTCGAGCGGATTTCGAAGACGGGAGCCATCTTCAACAGAGATAAACTCGACTGGATGAACGGAGTTTACATCCGGAAGCTCCCCCTGGAGGAGTTCGCGGAGAGGATCATCCCCTTCCTGGAGAGAGGGCTCCCCCCTGAGGTTCCAAGGCCTCTGGATCGCGATCACGTGAGGAAGGTGGCGAGGCTCATTCAGGAGCGCCTGAGAACCCTGGCCGAAGCTCCGGAGTACGCCTCCTTCTTCTTCCTGAAGGATATAGATTACGATCCCTCCCTGCTCACTCAGAAGCTCGATCGGGAGAAAGCCCTCTGGGCTTTGGAGCAGGTCGAGAGGAAGCTTTCGGAGCTTGAGGATTTCGATCCGCAAACGCTCGAGCAAGCTCTGAGATCTCTCGCCTCGGAACTGGGGCTCAGGACCGGAGAGCTCTTCGGAGTGATAAGAGTGGCGGTCACCGGGCGCACCGCGGCCCCCCCTCTCTTCGACACCCTCTCGGTTGTGGGGAGGGAGCGAACTCTGGAGAGGATAAGGAAGGCTCAGAAGCTCCTCAGGGGCTCTTGAAGATCGGCCCGGGAAAGCCGGAGTGCTTCAAAAGAGGGTTTTAAGCGCTCTTTTTTTTACACCTCTCATCATCGCGGCCATCGCGGTGGGAGGATATTTTCTCCTCGCCCTCCTCCTCGCCGCGGGAGGGATAGGAGCGTGGGAGTTCTACGGCCTTGCTCGAAGGAGCGGGGCGAGGCCTTTCATCTCCTTCGGCATCATCTGGACCTCGATCCTCATCGCCGCAAGAGCCCTTCCCGCCTTGAGGGAGGGCTTCGAACACCTCCTCCTCGCCCTCCTCCTGTGCTCCCTCCTCGTGCTCCTCGCGCGCTGCATAAAGGGGGAGGGATCTTTCGCGGATTGGGCTTGGACCGCGGGAGGAGCGCTCTACCTCGGCCTCCCGCTCGGGTATTTCCTGAAGCTCCGAGATCTCCCCTCGGGAATGG
>CAYRBX010000066.1:0-5874 GCA_964422695.1 uncultured Dehalococcoidia bacterium | reverse complement strand
CCCCTTCATCCTCCAATTTTACTCTGAACTTGAGGGGAGCGGAATTTCGCATTACCATTAGGCTGAGTTGAAGGAGAAGATACGGAAGGTAGCCCTCTTCCTTTCGAGCTCCAGAAGGGCGGTGGCCCTATCCGGGGCCGGGATGTCGGCCGAGAGCGGCATTCCCACCTTCAGGGGGAAGGACGGGCTTTGGAGCAAATTCGATCCCGAAAAGGTGGCTTCGCTCGCCGAATTCCGCCGGAATCCCTCCCTCTACTGGGAGTTCACCAGATGGAGGAATGAGCTCATCCTCAAAGCAAAGCCCAATCCCGGGCATTCGGCGCTTGCGGAGCTCGAGAGAAGGGGGAAGATCGCGGCGGTGATCACGCAGAATGTGGACGGATTGCATCAGGAGGCCGGAAGCAGGAAGGTGATAGAGCTTCACGGGACGGCTCGCAAAGCCCGCTGCCTTTCATGCCGGGAGGAATTCCCCATGGAGGAAATTCAGAAAAGGCTATATGAGGAGCTTCCCCCTCGCTGCGAGAGATGCGGAGGCCTCTTGAAACCCGCCACCGTGCTCTTCGGAGAATCCCTCCCCCAAGAAGCTCTGGAGGAGGCGGTGAAGTTATCTCGGGAGAGCGATCTCTTCCTGGCATTGGGAAGCTCTCTCGTCGTATATCCGGCGGCCCACCTTCCCCTTCTGGCCAAGGAGAGCGGCGCGCGCCTCGTCATCATAAATCTCGATCCGACTCCTCTTGATTCAAAAGCAGATGTTGTGATTTACGGAAAAACCGGAGAGATCCTTCCACAAATCCTGAGGGAATTGGAGGAGCTTGAGGGTGAAATGAGATGATAAGAGATGAAGAGAGGATAAAGGAGAGGATTTGCAAATTAAAAGAAGAGCGCAATGCCGTTATTTTAGCTCATAATTATCAGCTCGGAGAAATTCAGGAAATTGCCGATTTCAGGGGGGATTCTTTAGAGCTCAGCAGAAAAGCTCAGGAAACAAAAGCTGAAGTTATCGTTTTCTGCGGTGTTGATTTTATGGCCGAAACTGCAGCTATTTTGAACCCGGAAAAAATCGTGCTCCTGCCGGATCCCTCCGCCAAATGCCCCATGGCCGCAATGGTAAATCCTGAAAGATTAAAAGAGGAAAGGAGGAAAAATCCAGATGCTGCCGTTGTTTGTTATGTAAATACAAGCGCAGCTGTGAAAGCGGAAAGCGATATTTGCTGCACTTCGGCAAATTTCCTGCAAATTATAGAGAATATGGAAGCGGAGAAGATCATCTTCGTTCCGGATTGGTGTATGGGGTATCTTGCTTCCAAGAGAACCGGGAAGAAGATCATACTTTATCCCGGATATTGTCCGGCACATCTCCGAATTGAGCCCTCGAGGATAAGGGAATTCCGGAAGCTCCATCCCGAAGCCAAGATCTTGGTGCATCCCGAATGCAAGCCCGAAGTTGCGGAGCTCGCCGATGAAGTTCTGGGAACCGGGGGGATGTGCCGTTATGTGAGGGAGAGCGAGGTGCGGGAATTCGTTATCGGAACGGAGATAGGGATGATCTGGCGCCTGAGGATGGAGAGGCCCGACAAGCGCTTCTTCCCCCTTTCGGAGCAAGCCATTTGCCCTCAAATGAAGCTCATAAGCTTGGAGAAGGTGGAGAGAGCTCTTGAGAGATTGGAGCCGCGAGTGGAGGTTCCCGAGGAGGTGAGGGAGAGGGCCGAAATCGCCATAAGGCGCATGCTCGAGCTTCCCTCTTAGAGGAAGCGGGCGATGAAGATGCGACGGGGCTTGTCCAATCGGCGAAGGCCCGCTTCCTCCGCGGCCCTCACGGCCGCCAAGTACTCCTGAGCTGTTATCCTTCGGGAGAGCTCGGGATATTCATAAGCCCGGTAGCAAGGCCGGTACTGATCCATGATGTTGACATAGGTGTTGGGGGAGATCTCCCGAGCGATGAAGCGCACGATCTCCTCCGTTCCCGCAAGGCCGTTGGGGAGGACGAGATGCCGCACCAAAAGCCCCCTTGTGGCGATTCCGCATTCATCGAGGAGGAGATCGCCGACCTGCCTGTGCATCTCCTTAACGGCGGCTTTGTTGATCTCGGGGTAATTTTTAAGTCCGGAGTACTTCTCCGCGATCTCGGGATCCGAGTACTTCATATCGGGCATGTAGATATCGAAAATCCCTTCCAAGAGCTTCAAGGTCTCCACCGAATCATATCCTCCGGTGTTGTACACAAGAGGGACATTAAGCCCCTTCTCCGCCGCGATGATGAGAGCTTCGAGGATCTGAGGGACGACATGAGTGGGCGTTACGAAATTGATATTATGGCATCCCATTCTCTGAAGGGCGAGCATCATCTCGGCCAGCGCCTCGGGGCTCACGGGCTCTCCCTCTCCCAGCTGGCTGATCTCATAGTTCTGGCAGAAGACGCAGCGGGAATTGCACCAAGTGAAGAAGATGGTTCCGGATCCGTTGAAGCCGACGAGAGGAGCTTCCTCTCCGAAGTGAGGGCCGTAACTTGAGACCACGGCTTTCCTTCCGGTGCGGCAAGCTCCCCTCTCATCTTTAAGCCGATTGACTTTGCACTCGCGAGGGCAGAGCCTGCATTCCTCAAGCAGCTCCAAGGCTCTTTTGGCCCGCCTTTCAAGCTCTCCGGTTTTGAGAAGCTCTCTGTAGCTCGCCTCCCTCACTTCTCATTCCACTCCTTCTGAAGCTATTTCGCATATCTCCTCTCCCTTTTCATCTACGAATTGCAGGGCTTTCTCCAATTTCGCTTTGAATTCCTCCTGAAGCTCCTTCTTCTTCCTCTCGGGATCTTCATACACATGCGGGAATCTCTCCACATGCTCCAATTGCCTCCGCAGATCTTCCTCCACCTTCTTCCTTATAATCGCCTTCACCCTATCCGGCGAGGGGAAGAGCTCGCTCCTGCCCTTCCGAGATAGCTCCTCGATGATCCGATCCTCCTGAGCTCCGCAAGCGGTCACATGAGTGACACAATGATGATGGCTGAAGACCCTCCTGCGAGGAGGAGGCTTGTCCTTCTTGGCTTCGGCTTCGAGCTCCACGTACTCATCCACCCGCTCCCTCCTGTACCTCACCACTATGGTCGTTCCCTCAAAGTGAAAGACCTCATGCGAGGTTCCATCCAACGGGCTGAAGGAAACATCCACATGATCGCCCATCCTCCCCAAAGCCCTGCTGGGACAATCCTCCCCCAAGCACTCCTCCAGCCTGCATATCCTCTCCTGCCAGTAATTCCTCATCTCATCCCCCCTTCCCAAATATTACCCCATGCCCTTCCCCGATTCCACAAGCTCCCCTTTTGTGAACTATTCCTCAAAATCCTTGACAAAGTTTTGGACAATTGTTCAAAATAAGAGCGAGATGCCGAGGCCGCCGAAATGGAGATGCGTGGAGCACCTGCCGCCCGTCATGTACTTCGTGCCGGCCGGAGTTCCTCCCTTCATGTTGGAGGAGGTGTGCCTTTCGGTGGAGGAGGTTGAGGCCTTGAGGCTCAAGGATGTGGAGAAGCTGGAGGAGGAGGAGGGAGCGGAGAGGATGAAGATCTCCCGCTCCACATTCCATCGGCTTGTGGAGAGCGCTCGCTCCAAGGTGGCCGAAGCTCTCGCTATGGGGAAGGCGATACGCATTGAAGGAGGGAATTACGAGCTTGCGGCCCGCCGATTTCAGTGCTCCGATGACGGGCATGAGTGGGAAGTTCCCTTTGAGATCCTGATAAGAGGCGGGCCTAAGTTCTGCCCGCAGTGCCGAAGTCCCAATATATCTCCCCTCCCTCCTCTCGCCCCGGGCTGGGGGTGGAGATGGAGGGGAGGATGGGGAAGGAGGTGAGAGCATGAGGCACAGGCATCAGCACAGGCATCGCCACAGATTTCGCTTCGGCCTTCTCAGGAAGCTGAGAATGCTGTTCGGAAAGAACGAAACTCAAAAGGGAGGTGAGGAGAGATGAGGTGGGGTTGGCTTGGCGGAGGATTCGGAAGAGGATGGGGATTCGGAGGAGGATTTCGCTTCAGAGGCGCTTCTCCGCCCCCTCCGTTCGTCGGAGTGGGGAGGGGAGGCCTTCCCAGATGCTGGGCTTGGATGGGCTATGGAGCTTGGACTCCCTGGACTTGGTTCCGCCCTTGGGGCTGGTGATGAGCGCCTGAGGAGGTGAGAGAGATGTGGTGGGGTTGGTTCGGAGGAGGATTCGGAAGAGGATGGGGAGGGGGGAATCCCTTCCCCTTCTGCCGCCGCTTCCCCTGGCTTCCCAGGGGATGGTGGAGATGGGGCATGTACGCTCCTTACTTCTCCTACAGCCCGTATTGGTGGGGCTGGTGGTGAGATGAGAGGATAAGGGGGTGGGAGAATGCTCTATCCTATCATCTTCCCCTATTACCCTTACTGGTGGTATCCTTATCCTCTGCTCTATCCCGTTGTTCCTTACTACTGGTGGTACCCTTACTTCGCTCTTCCCTATTACCCGTGGTACCCATGGGGCTGGTACAGGTGGTGGTGAGAAAGATCTGAGGGGTGAGAGGAGATGTGGTGGGGATGGTATCCTTTCGCGCCCTTTCCGGGCCCGCCCTGGTTTTACCCCTGGGGCGCTCCCGGAGCTCCGGCTTATCCCTTCGCGACGCCGGATCAGGAGCTCGCCTCCCTTCGCAGCACCGCCGAGATGCTGCGAAGGGAGCTTGAGAAGATCGAGGAGAGGATAAGGGAGCTGGAGGAGCGCCTCAGGAGGATGTGAAGGAGGTGAGCGATATGAAGGTGGCCGTTTCGGCGACCGCCCCCTCTCTGGAGGCGGATATCGATCCGCGCTTCGGAAGAGCTCGCTACATCCTCATCGTGGACACCGACACTATGGAATTCGAAGCTCTTGAGAATCCCAATGTCATGGCTCCGGGAGGGGCCG
This sequence comes from uncultured Dehalococcoidia bacterium, assembly GCA_964422695.1. Lineage (GTDB taxonomy): Bacteria > Chloroflexota > Dehalococcoidia > SZUA-161 > CAYRBX01 > CAYRBX01. The sequence continues at coordinate 974 of CAYRBX010000066.1, read as the reverse complement.
GCATAGCCACAGCTCAGATGGTGGCGCAGAGAGGGGTGCAGGCGGTTATCGGAGGCAATATAGGCCCTAACGCCGCTCAAGCCCTCATGGCCGCCGGAATTCAGCTCTTCCCCGGCGTTGCGGGAAAGGTGCGCGATGCCGTTCAGGCCTTCAAGGAAGGGAGATTGCAGAGCGCTTCCGGCCCCACGGTAGGACCGCACTTCGGAATGGGAAGAGGATGGGGAGGGTCTCCTTGGAGCGGACCCGCATGGGCTCCTCCCCCTCAGCCGGCTTACCCGGGGCCTCCTCCCGCCCTTCACCAAGAGCTTGAGTTCATAAGATCTCAAGTGGGATTCCTCCGAGATCGCGTGGAGGAGCTCCTCCGAAGGATCGAGGAGCTCGGGAGGATGTTGGGGGAGTGAGGAGATGCAATGGGGACCTAAGGGCGGACCTCCGCCTGGAGCCGGAAGGGGAATGGGAAGGAGGAGAGGAGGGAGAGGGCCGGGAGGATTCTGCGTATGTCCCAACTGCGGAACGAGAATACCTCACGAGCCCGGCGTTCCCTGCTCCTCCGTATCTTGCCCCAATTGCGGCTCCAGGATGATGAGGGAATAAAAGGAAGATGATCATAGCCGTAGCGAGCGGAAAGGGGGGAACGGGGAAGACCTTTGTGGCCACGAATCTCGCCGCGGCGCTCGCCGCGGAGCTCGGAGAGGTGCAATTCCTCGATTGCGATGTCGAGGAGCCGAACGCTCACCTCTTCCTCAAGCCGCATATAAGGGAGAGGAAGCCGATACGCGTCCTCCAGCCGGAACGTATAGAGGAGAAATGCGACTACTGCGGGAAGTGCGCTCAGGTCTGCAATTTTCACGCCCTCTTCGTCGCCGAAGGCGTATTCCTCCTCTTCTCCGAGCTCTGCCACGGATGCGGGGCTTGTATCGAGCTCTGCCCTGCGAAGGCCTTGAGAAGAGGCTGGAGGGAGATCGGCATCGTGG
>CAYRBX010000065.1:0-5879 GCA_964422695.1 uncultured Dehalococcoidia bacterium | reverse complement strand
CACCGCCATGCCGTAAACCGACATCACCTTCCTTCCTCCCGCTATGGAGAGATGCACCCGATGCCCCCTCCGCTTCTCGGAGGGGACGGATCGATAAAGGGTGCGGAAGACGGCGCCGGCATCCTCCTCGGTCGCAATATCTAAGGGAACGCCTCGCTCCCCCTCTATCGGCCTGAAATCGAATTCAACCGGAGGGGAGAGGCGAGCGTAAAAATCCCTCGCTTCGGAGCGGAGAACCGAAAGGGATTTCGCGAGAGGGGAAGAGGATTCGGAGGTGTGAATCACCACCGCACGCCTTATGAGATGGCCTCGGCGCAAAAGCTCATCCAAAACCAGGGTGATAACCTGAGGTTCGGTGCCCAGAGTGGCGACGAGAACCTCGGAAGGCACCTCTCCGGCGCGAGACAATCGCCCCTCCCGGCCCCTCGAGCGGAAATCGATTTCAGGAGCAAAAATTTAAAACAAGGTACTGAGAATTTCAACTGTTCTCACCGATCTCACACTTTGCTCTCCTTGCGGCTTTCGAATTCGCAGCGCAGAGCTCCGGGGAGGTTCACCCTATCGGTGCAGGTGAAAAGCCTGAGTCCGGCCTCTCGCGCCGCCTCCCAGATCGGAAAGAGGAGTTCTTCTTTCGCCTCATCCCGAAGGATGTAATAAGAGCCGCGCCAAATTCCATGATCGCGGTAGAAGGGCTTCAGAGCGCTGTAGAGATCGGGCTGAAGGGCTTTGAGACGTCCCATGAGGCGAAGGCATTTGGCGTAAATCCTTCGAGCTCCCGCCTCCCGAAGGAGGAAGACGAGCTCCCGAAGCTCTTCGGGGTTTTGCCCCAAGCCCTCAACTTGAGGGAGGACGGGATCTATCCTCACTCCCACATCGAAGCCCAGAGCCGAAAGCCTCTCCACCCCCCGAATTCTCTCCTTGGGAGGGGGAGCGTGAGGCTCGAGGGGATTCTGGCGGAGAAAGGGGATCGTCACGTGAATTCTCGCCTCTCCCCTGCTTAAAGCCTCAAGATAAGAAGGCTCGCAGAGCTTTTCGGGATTTTTGGTCACAAGCAGTACGGGAAATCCCTCCTCCAGAAGCCGCCTCAGGGCATAAAGCGTATGGCCTTCCCTCTCCTCAAGGGGCTGAAGGGGCTCCGTGGAGTTCGAAATCGAAATCCAAGGCCTCAAGCCCGCTTCTTTGAGGAGCTCTATATCCCGCTCGAGGAGTTCCGGAAATCGGGATTTGGCTCTCGGAATCGAGAAATCGCGAATGTAAGTTTGGCCGTAGCAATAGCGGCATCCGAAAGCGCAGCCCACGTAGACATTCAAGGTGAGACGCACAGGACAGGGGAAATCCCTTCTCGATTTGAACGGATTGAAAACCCCCAAGAGCTTTAACCTCTCGAAAACCTCCTTCATACCTGAAGGACTTTAGGGATTGTAGGTTTTGGGATCGAGGAGCTCATCCAAAGCGGGAGGCTTTTCGAGCACCCTCTCCAAAGCCCTCTTGAAGGAGCCCTCCCTCTCGCAGAGGTGGGAGAAGAAATTGCTTCCTGCTCTGGCGCAGATGAGAAGAAACGGATCCTCCCATCTCCCCTCGGGCCTCTCCCTGAACAATTTGAAGGTGACATAGCTCTTGTCATCGGAGAGGGCTTTATCGGCGAGGAATCTCGAGCTCCCGAGGTACAGAGCCTGAGAGACCACCTCCTCCTCCCATACCCTCTCGAGCTCCTCTATCTTCGAGCTCCGGATCTTCGATCTCACCTGATCCTCAAGGGAGATCCATCTCTCAAGCTCCCCGAGCCCCTCCTCCGCAAATCCCGCCTCCACAAACTTCCGCTGAATTTTCGCTCTGGGGGGGAAGAAGAGGGAGGCGGCGAGGAAATCCTCCTTCAGAGAATCCTCCCTTGCGATCCAGTAAGCGGAGGGGGTGAATTCCTCCTTCAATATCTCCCACTTGAGCTCATTTCTCCTCCGCATGCGCTCAAGATGCCTCTTCAAGAGATCCTCCGCGATTATAAATCCATATCCCTCGGCCACGGCCGTCTTGCACCCTCCGAGATAAAACGCGCTCAGAAATCTGGAAGCTTCCATCGGCTCCGCCTTCCACCAAGTCCCGAATCGGGCGAGGAGATGATATTCCAGCGCGTTGGAGATCACGAGATCTCCCCCGCAGGAGATCCAGAAAACCCTCTTGAAAGAGGAGGCGCTTCTCACCGCCTCGTAAAAGTAAAGGCAGAAGCTGACGAAATCCCTCGCGATAAGAGGCTTTATGGCCTCCACCCCCCTCCCCACGCTCTCGTAAAGGCTCCTCACGAAATCCCGAGCCTCCGCCGGCACCCCGAGAAGATGAGCATTGAACACCCAATCGCCGATCTCCTTGAAATCCACCACCCTCACCTCACAGGGCTTGGAAAAGGAGACGAGCTTCGAGATCTTGTCGATCACCTCGTCCTTCACGCTCCTCACGATCTCCTCGAGCGAGGGGAAATTGGCATGCTTCAGATAATCCCTTATGGGAGCAAGCCTCTTCCTCAGCCTCTCCGCCTGCTCCATATCCCTCTGCACCTCGACCACTATCCGATTGAGCTCCTCCTCGAATGCCATTCCCCTTCCCTCCTCCCGTTTTTTCCCGTTCGGCCTGAGATTTCGAAGGGCTTCCTGCGGAGTCTGAGCGGCTCGGGGATCGCTTGAAAGCGCTTTATGGGGCAGGATTGCTTGCGAGAGCAGGAGCCGCAATCGCGAGGATGAGTGGGGCATCCGAGGCGGCCGGCGTAAGTTGCGGCGAGCTTGGCTTGAGGAAGCTCGTATGATTCATCGTATTTCGAATCGCAGGAAATTCCCTCCCCCGGGAGATCCGCAAGGCCGCTCCAGGTCACCCTCACGAGTCCGGCTTTGAAAGCCTGATCCACACACCAATCCAGAAGGGCTTTCGGAGCTCCGGGATGATCCTGAAGGACGAAATTGGGACGAAAAGCGAGGAAGCACACGGGCACCTTCCGATCCAGAGAGGCCAGAAAGCGCATAAGAGGAGGGATTTCGGACTCGCTTATTCCGGGAATTACGAGAATCCTGAATTCCCAGAGCTTCTCCGGAGCTCTTTCGACGAGAATTCGGGCATTTCGGAGCACGGGCTCGACCGGCGCTCCCGTGAGAGCTCTGTGAACTTCATCGTGAAAGGCCTTTATGTCGTAAGTGATGGAGGTCGCAAATGAGAGAACCCTCTCGAAGCTCTGAGGGGTCAGAAAGCCGTTCGTATCGTAATTGAATTTGGCCTCGGGATCTCTTCTCCTTGCCTCCTCGACGATCTTCTCGATGTAAGGAAGGTGAATGGTGGGCTCCCCTCCGGAGAAGAAGATCCGATCCGCGCCCATCCTCCGAGCTTCGAAGGTCTCAAGTTGAGAGAGGGCGTGAGCTGCAAGCTCTGCGGGATCAACCCACCCCAGAATTGTTTCCCCCGAATCCGGATACTGGGAGATCGACCAGTTCTGGCAATTGAGGCATTTGAAATTGCAGCCGGCGAGGAAAATGGTGAAGCTCTGAGGGGGAGCGGGATGCAATTGAACCGAGGCCACTTCGGGAAAGCTCATGCGGCAGACGCCGAGCTCTCCGGAGAGCCTGTCGACCCCGCACTTCCACTCGCAGAGCTTGCAATTCGAAAGCTCTTTGAGATAATCTGGAGCTCCTCTCATGAAGAAGGCTTTCTCTCCACCATTATCGTGATTCCCGCCTCCAGCACTTTTATCTTATCCTGATTGAAGCACTCCCACCTCAAAACCACAATCCCCCTATCCTCCTTTTTGGTCTCCCGCTTCTCGGCCACCCGAACCTCACATCTTATCTCATCTCCGGGGTACACCGGAGCCGGAAATCGCACCTCCTTGATTTCAAGAAGCGCTATCAGATGATCGAAAAATCCGAGCTCATAGAGAAGCCCAACGCTCGTTGCGAAGGTGAGGATTCCGGGAGAAACCCTCCCTTTGTATCCTCTCTGCATTCCGACCCTATCGCTCAGGAATACGGGATTTAAAGCTCCCGTGAGGGTCGCGAAGAGATCTATATCCGTTCCGGTGATGATGCGAGATCTTGTTTCCAGAACCTTCCCCTCTTCGAACTCCTCAAAGTACATTCTCCCCTCCTCATATCGGTTATCTCCACGAAGAGTATACTACCTCACGCTTGATCTCGCGGGCTCCTGCCGGATATCTTGAATTCCCTCACCACAAGAAGGGCGTGATAATCCTTGATTTTCCTTTCGAAATCCAAGAGCTCGATTTTCCCCCTGAAGATCGGCGCGTCGACGACGAGCGTGTGGTATTCCCCGTGCTCGCCGCACGGATCGATCCCGAGCCTCGCCAGCTCTTCTATGGCGGCCTCGTCGAGCTTCCTTCCAAGCCACTTCTCTCCTTCGGAGAATTTGCGCAGGTTGACGCCCATCACAACGGGCACAAGCCCCGCGGCGAGCTCCTCCTCCGCAAGCATCCGGGTTTTGGAGGGATCGCCCAGCCAGAGAGGCTCGAGGAGCTCAAGCCCCAAGGGCTCGACGAGATCCGAATGCCAGCGCCTGTGCTCCTCAAGGAGGATATCTCCGGCCACGAGCGCATCAACGCCGAGCTCGGAGAGCACCGCTCTGAGCTTCTCCTTCTCCCTTCCCGCCTCAAGCCTAACCTCCACAAGCGGGATGCCCAGAAGCTCGGCGATCGCCCTCACCATGCTCGCGTTCTCCGTGTGGGGCGAAGGCCTCGGGAACTCGAAGAAGTTCATGATGAGATAATCGACCTCGACCCCCTCCTTCAGGCACTTGTATACGGCGAAGACCGACTCCTTCCCTCCCGAGAAGAAAGCGGCCGCTCTCATCACGCCCCTCCAAGCTCTTATCGAACAAGCCTCCTTTAGTCTACGCCAAACTCGAACTCTCGGGGGAGCATTCAAGGGATATTCGGAGAATCCTCTCTCCTATCCGCCTTCTTCCAGGATCTTCCGAAGGCAGAGAGGGGCTTGGAAGCCCTCGCTCCCAAAGCCGCTCCGCTTCCACAAAGAAGCCCGGCAGCGCTTGGAAGTCAACCCTCCGAAGTTATCGTCTCGCTCCTCTATCCCTCGTCGGCCTTCCTACAGATCATTCGTCCACACCTGTTTCCTGATAAGCCCGCCTCTTCTCCTGAAGATCGCGGTCCCTTGTGCTTTCGGACACGATCTCCACCACCATATCCGCCGGGCCTTCCACCTGATTCTCCTTAACCCTTCCCATCTGTTCGCTTTTTACAAAGAGGATGTCCGGTTTGAACTTGCGGCAGCGAGCCAGGTGCATAGTTGCCCGTGAGCCGAGCACCTGGCCGAGCCCTTTTTGTTCCGCGTATATGTTCATTGCGTGCCGGATCGAGGCAGCCCGAATTCCCCAGAACGATCAAAACGCCCTTCGTCTCTTAAGCCAAGACGGTTTTTTTCTCCTTTCAATTCCGGTGCGATTAAAACATATTCCAGCTGATTTCAATTCCAGTGTGGTGCGATTAAAAGAATGAAGCCCGAGAGGATCCGATACTACCTGCTTTCAATTCCAGTGTGATGCGATTAAAACAGAGAGGAGAGCTCCTGTTCGACTTCGGATGGTGTACTTTCAATTCCAGTGTGGTGCGATTAAAACCGTCGTTCGGCTCAGAGTATAGCAGGGGGTGGGAAGAGCGTCAAGGTGCGGTAATCCCCCTCTCAAAGGAGGGGATGACGACGCTCGGGTTGAAGCTGGGGATTTTCAGGGGGTTGAGCCTATGAATGTGAAGGAGGAGAGCTTGAGAGCGGGAACGAAATTCCAGGAATAGGAGGTGCGGCAGAGAGCGGCCCTCTCGGATATCTCCTCCACACAGGAGAGGGCTTTGATGATGCTTATCTGAAAGCGCAGGTTTT
>CAYRBX010000064.1:0-5916 GCA_964422695.1 uncultured Dehalococcoidia bacterium | reverse complement strand
TCTCCGAAGTTCACGTGATCTTCGTCCCGAAGGGGGGAAGGGAGAGCCGCGCCCTCTCAATCGTAAGGGGGATAGTGGGCGGGGAGAAAGAGGTTGTGGAGCTTTCCCTCCCCATGTTGGAGGATGAGGGGAAGTGGGAGGAGGCGGCAGGCGCCATCTGGGAGAGGCTTTCACGCGGCGAGGATTGCGCCTTCGCCGTCGAGGGCGATCCCCTTCTCTACGGCACCTTCGCGCCCATCCTCTCCGTCTTCCGGCGCCGCTTCCCCGAGGTGGAGGTAAAGGTGATTCCGGGAATAACCTCCCTGAGCGCGGCCGCCGCGAGCATTCCCCTTCCCCTTGCGAGGAGGGAGGAGAGGATCGCCATCCTGCCGGCGACCTATGAGAGAGAAGACGTGGAGGAGATCCTGCGGAAGTTCGACACCGTGGCCTTCTTCAAAGTCCACCGCTCCCTGGAGCGCATTCTGAACATCCTCGAGAGGGCGGGTGTCTCGGGGGATTGCTTTCTCGTCGAGGAGGCTTCGACGGGAAGGGAGAGGGTGATAGGGGATGTGGAGGAGATGAGGCGCGCGAAGCCAGGCTACTTCTCCCTTTTACTTGTGAGGAGGACGAGATGAGAGGGAAAGTTTACTTCATAGGAGCCGGACCCGGAGATCCGGAGCTTTTGACTTTGAAGGCGAAGAAGATCATAGAGAGGGCAGATGTCATAATCTACGCCGATTCGCTTGTGGATCCCAGGATCTGCTCCTTCGCCAAGAAGGATGCCGAGATCCGCGGAAGCTCCGACCTCTCGCTTGAGGAGATCGTCGGGATCATGGAGAAGGCCGCAAGAGAGGGGAAGATCGTGGCGCGGCTTCAAAGCGGGGATCCCTCGATTTACGGAGCCCTGTGGGAGCAGATGAAGGCCTTGGAGGAGAGGGGGATAGATTACGAGATCATACCGGGGGTGAGCTCCCTCTCCGCCGCCTGCGCGGCCCTGAAGGTCGAGCTCACCGTCCCCGGGATCTCCCAGACGGTCATCCTCACGCGAAAGGGGGGAAGGGCGCCGGTTCCGGAGAGGGAGGATTTGAAGAGCCTTGCGGCGCATCGAGCCTCCATGGCCATCTTCCTGAGCGTATCCCGCTTGGAGGAGATCGCCGGGGAGCTTGTGGCGGGGGGCTATCCTCCGGAAACCCCCGCCGCCGTGGTCTATCGGGCGAGCTGGGAGGATGAAAAGGTGATCTTGGGAACACTTGAGGATATCGCCCCCAAAGTGAAGGAGCTCGGAATAAGAAGGCAGGCGCTCATACTCGTGGGGGAAGCCCTCTCCCCGAGGGACTTCCCGCCCTCGAGGGTTTACGGGAAAAGATGAAGCTCGCCATCTTCGCTCTCACCAGAGAAGGCGCGGAGCTCGGAAGAAGGCTCAGAGGCCTTCTTGACGGCGAGCTTTTTCTTCCCCGCAAATTCGCTCGGGAAGGGGAGAAGGGCTTTGAGAAGCTTCGCGAGGCGATCGCCGATGCGTTCGGAAGGTATGAAGCTCTCGTCCTCATCATGGCCGCCGGGGCGGCCGTGAGGCTCATCGCGCCTCACCTCAAAGGGAAGGGGGAGGATCCCGGCGTTGTGGTGCTGGATGAGAAGGGGAGGTTCGCCGTAAGCCTTCTCGGAGGCCATTCCCGGGGGGCGAACGAGCTTGCAAGAAGGACGGCATTTCTTCTGGGCGCCCGGCCCGTCATCACCACCTCCTCCGATATAAACGAAATCCCCCCGATAGACCTTCTGGGGAGGAAGTTCGGATGGGAGCTTGAGAATCCGGAAAGTTCCGCTTCCGTCATCTCCGCCATTCTGAACGGAGAGGAGGTGGGGGTTTATCAGGATGCCGGGGAGGAGAGCTGGCGGGAGGGACTTCCCCCGAACGTTCGCATCTTCGGAAGCCTTGAGGAGCTCAAGAGGGCGAAGCTCAAGGCGGCGATCCTCATCACCGAGAAGGTGGCGGAAGGCCTCCCTTATACTGCGCTTATCTTCCGGCCGAAGAACCTCGTCGTGGGAATAGGCCTGCACCGAGGGGTCGGGGCCTCCGAGATAGAGGAGGCGGTTTTGAGGGTGTTGCGGGAGCACGGGCTTTCCCCAAGGAGCATAAGGAACCTCGCAACGGTGAGGGGGAGGGAGGAGGAGCCCGGGCTTTTGGAGTTCGCCCGGAAATACAAGCTTCCCATTGAGTCTTTCTCCTTGGAGGAGCTTAAAAGCCTGAATCCCCCCTCGCGCTCCGCAGCCCGGAGATCGCTTGGGGTGCCCGGAGTTTGCGAGCCGGCCGCTCTTCTCAGCAGCGGGGGAAGGCTCCTTGTTCCCAAGGTGAAGTTCAAAGACATCGCCCTCGCCGTGGCCCGAGCGGAGGAGGGGCGGAAGGGGAAGCTCTGGATCGTGGGGCTTGGGCCGGGAAGCCCGGATCTCCTCACCTTCAGAGCGAGGAGAGCTCTTGAGGGGGCTGATGCGATCTTGGGATACAAGAGGTATCTCCTGCAGATCGCCGAGCTTTTCCCCCACAAGGAGATCCTCCCCTTCGAGATGGGATCCGAGATCGAGAGGGCGGAGCTCGCGCTCGAGCTTGCAAGCTCGGGCAGGAAGGTCGCTCTGGTGAGCGGAGGGGATCCCGGAATTTACGGCATGGCCGGAGCGCTCTTCGAACTCCTCGAGATGAGAAAGGAGGTTCCGAACTTCGAGATCGAGATCATCCCCGGAGTGCCCGCCCTCTGCGCCGCCTCCTCCCTTCTGGGCTCCCCATTAAGCTCCGATTTCGCCTGCATAAGCTTGAGCGATCTTCTGGTTCCCTGGGAGGTCATCGCCGAGAGGCTCCGGAAGGCGGCGGAGGGGGATTTCGTCATCGTCCTTTATAATCCTGCGAGCAAGGGGCGGAGGGAGCAGCTTTTGAGAGCAAGGGAGATCATCCTTCAATATCGTCCGCCCTCCACCCCCGTCGGATTTGTGAGAAACGCCTTTCGGGAGGGGCAGGAGGTGAAGCTCACCGATCTTGCGCACCTCGCCGAGCTTGAGGCGGATATGTCCACCATCATCTTGGTGGGGAATTCCTCGACCTTCAGGCTCGGCGGGCGGATGATCACGCCTCGAGGATACAGAAGGAGGGGGAGATGAGGGAGAGGAAGATCGAGATCGGAGTTGAGGGCGCGGAGGCGAAGATCATCTACCATGAGCTTAGAGGGTTTGAGGTGAAGACCCTGCTCGTCTCGCTTGAAAGTCCGAGGCGGGCTCTCTCCACCATGGAGGGCTTCAAGGAGGTGAGGTTTGTGGGAAATCATTACGATCCTCCCGAGCTTTGGGATTACCTTCATGAGCACTTCGAGGAACACCGAAGATGGCTTCCCCAAGCTCTCGGCCTTCCGCCCGCGGAATCGGCCTTCCTCTTCACCGGAGCGGATATGGACAATCTGGGGGTGGGGGAGGAGAGCTTTGAGGAGCTTAAGGTGTGCTGCCTCGCCACGGCGGGGGTGAGGAGCAACGCCATGAGAGCGGGGGTCGATCGGGCGGGCTCTCAGAGCGCGGGAACCATAAACCTCATCCTCCTCACAAGCGCCGCCCTCACGGATGGAGCCATGGCGAGAGCCGTCATCACCGCCACGGAGGCGAAGACCTCAATCCTTCAGGATCTCGATATAAGGAGCAGCTACAATCCCCGCCTTCAAGCAACGGGAACGGGAACCGATAACCTCATCATCGTGCCCGGAAGCGGGCCTCTCCTCACCTACACCGGAGGCCATTCCAAGATCGGAGAGCTCATCGGAGTCGCGGTGAGGAGGGCGGTGGCGGAAGCCCTCGCGAAGCAGGAGGGGATAAGCGGGATCGCAAGAAGGCGTCTGGACAGAGGTTATGTTCAGGTTTACACCGGAAACGGAAAGGGGAAGACGACCGCCGCCCTGGGGCTTGCCCTGAGGGCCGCAGGTCACGGGCTTAAAACCTACATCGGGCAGTTCATGAAGGGCCAGCATTACGGCGAGCTTGAGGCGGCAAAGCAGATGAAGCCTTATATCACCATCGAGCAGTACGGCCGTCCGGGCTGGGTTCACGTGCGCAAGCCCCCGAAGGAAGAAGATATCCGGCTGGCGCAAGAGGGATTGAGGAGGGCAAGGGAGGCCATGCTCTCCGGGGAGTACGATATCATCGTCCTCGATGAGATCACCACCGCCCACTACTTCGAGCTCATCTCCCTCGAAGATATGCTCGAGCTTATAAGGTCGAAACCCGAGAATGTGGAACTCGTGTTCACCGGAAGGTACGCGCCCCAAGAGCTCATCGAGATCGCGGATCTCGTGACGGAGATGAAGGAGGTGAAGCACTATTACAAGAAGGGGATTTCGGCCAGAGATGGAATCGAGCGCTGAAAGCCTCAGAGAATGGGAAGGTATCTCTTTATCTCGTATTCGGTGACCTGAGCTCTGTAGGATTCCCACTCGGCCCTCTTATTTCTGATGAAGCTGTAGAACACGTGATCTCCCAAGCACTCCCGAACAAGCTCGCTTCTCTCCATGAGATCGATGGCCTCCCCCAAGCTTCCCGGAAGAGTTCCTATTCCCATCCTCCTCCTCTCCTCTTCCGATAGCTGATAGACATCGACCTCCACGGGCTCGGGAGGCTCGAGCCCCTCCTCGATTCCCCTGAGCCCCGCGGCGAGCATCACGGCGAAAGCCAAGTAGGGATTGCATGCCGGATCCGGAGAGCGGAGCTCCACGCGAACGGCTTTCTCCTTTCCCGGCTTGTACTCGGGAACGCGAACCAGAGCCGAGCGGTTCCTCGTCCCCCAAGAGATGTAAACCGGAGCCTCATACCCGGGAACGAGCCTCTTGTAGGAATTCACCCACTGACAGGTGATCGCGGTTATCTCGGGGGAGTATTTGAGCAAGCCGGCTATATAGTGCTTTGCGATCTTGGAGAGGTGGTAGGGATCGTGAGGGTCGAAGAAGACGTTTTGATCTCCTCTGAAGAGGGATTGGTGCACGTGCATTCCGCTTCCGTTTATTCCGTACACCGGCTTGGGCATGAAGGTCGCGTGAACTCCGTGCCTCAAGGCTATCTGCTTCACCACGACCTTATAGGTCATAACGTTATCCCCCATGCTGAGGGCGTCCGTGTACTTCATATCGACCTCATGCTGGCTGTAGGCCACCTCATGATGCGTGTACTCCACTTCTATTCCGAGTTCCTTGAGAGCCAAAGCGGTCTCCTGCCGCAAGGTCGTGGCGAGATCCAAGGGCGTCATATCGAAGTATCCTCCCCGATCCAAGAACTCCGTTCCCTCGGAGCTCTTGAAGTAGAAGTATTCGAGTTCGGGGCCCACGTAAAAGGTGAAGCCCATTTTGGCGGCTTTCTCCAAATTGCGCTTGAGAACATATCTCGGATCGCCCTCGAAGGGAGCTCCCCCCGGCTTGAGGATGTCGCAGAACATGCGGGCCACCCTGTAATCTCCGTACCTCCAGGGAAGGATGGCGAAGGTGGTGGGATCCGGCATGGCGATCATATCGCTCTCCTCTATTCGCACGAAGCCCTCGATGGAGGAGCCGTCAAACCCCGCTCCGTCTTCCATCACATCCTCCAATTCATCGGCGGTGACGGTGAGCGTTTTGAGAAACCCCAAGATATCGGTAAACCAGAGCTCTATGAACTTCACATTGTGTTCTTTTACCATTTCAAGAACCTGCTTCTTCGCCTCCTCCTTCGCCTCGACGCTCATGCTCTCCGACCTCCCCCTTTTCACAAAATTTAAAGCGCCTTTAGGCTCGTCGCAAACTCCGCAGGAGCATGGTGGCGTACGATCCCGGAGGAAGCGAGAAGGAGAGCACGAGCTTCCTCCTCCCCCAGAAGAGCTCATCTTCTCCCTCCTCGAGGGAGAGGTTTTGAGGAAAGGCGAGCACCCTCCGAGACCCTCCGGAGAGG
>CAYRBX010000063.1:0-5992 GCA_964422695.1 uncultured Dehalococcoidia bacterium | reverse complement strand
AATGCGAAATTCCGCTCCCCTCAAGTTCAGAGTAAAATTGGAGGATGAAGGGGGGTGGGCATGGAAGTGCGAATCGGGAGGACCAGATTGAGGCTTATTCAGGGCGATATAACCAAGCAGGAGACGGATGCGATAGTGAATGCGGCCAACCCCTCCCTCATGGGAGGAGGCGGGGTTGACGGAGCCATTCACAGAGCCGGAGGGCCTGCGATCCTCGAGGAGTGCAAGAAGATCATCGCCCGCATCGGAAGGCTTGAGACCGGAAAGGCCGTGATCACGACGGGAGGGAAGCTGAAGGCCAGATATGTGATACACACGGTGGGTCCGATCTGGCGGGGAGGAGATAAGGGAGAGCCCGAGCTTCTGGCGAGCGCCTACAGGGAGAGCTTGAAGCTCGCGGATGAGAAAGGGCTTAAGAGCATCTCCTTCCCCTCCATAAGCACGGGAGCTTATGGATATCCCGTGGACTTGGCCTCTCAGGTGGCCCTTCGCGCCGTGATCTCGTATCTCAAGGAGGGAACGGGACTTGAGGAGGTGGTGTTCGTCCTCTATGATCCCCGAACTTTCGAGGCTTATCGCCGAGCTCTCGAGGAGATAAGGAGGGAGGAGGGTATTTGAGATTTCGAGGTTGCCCGAATCCCTCTTTTGAAGTAAAATCGGGGGTCGGTGGGAGCCCAAACGCTTTGCAGCGCGATCCTCTTCGGCATCTTCGCTCTGGTTCTCCTCCTTCCCTTCAAGGTCAGGAGGATAGAGGAGAACATTGAGCCCTTCTTCTTGGGAATGGGGATCCTCGCCCTCACCGTATCTCACCTCCTGAGCGGAATTACCGGATGGAGCAGGGAGATCGTGGAAGAAGCTCTCAAAGCTCCCGTCTCAATACATCACATCCCCATAGGCATCTTTCAGGTAGTTCTCATCTTCGGGCTTTTGATATACTTCTTCCACAAGCCCTTTTACCGCAAGATAAGCCAGCTTCTGGGCAAATTGGGCTTCCGCCTCTTCTTCTTCCTCCTCATCCTGATCTTGGGGCTTTGCTCTAGCATCATCTCGGTCATCGTGAGCGCCGTCATCATCTCGGAGATCTTCGCCGCCTTCGCTTTGAGGAGAGATCATCTCATAAAAGCGGTCGTCATCACCTGCTTCGCGGTGGGCCTCGGAGCAGCTCTAACCCCCTTGGGAGAGCCCCTCTCCACCATCGCCGTAAGCAAGCTGAGCGGCCCTCCTTATCATGCTGGCTTCACCTTCCTGCTTGAGCATCTGGGAATTTACATCATCCCCGGGGTTGTGGGCTTGAGCATCTTCGGATCGGTGTACTTGGGGAGGATGGCGAGAGGAGGGGAGGAAAAGCTCGAGCTTGCCGAATACACCGAAACCCTCTCCAATGTCGTCTGGAGGGCCGTCAAAGTGTATTTGTTCATCGCGGGCCTCATCCTCCTCGGAGAGGGAATGAAGCCCATCGTCGAGTGGTACCTCTCCAAGATCCCGGCCCCGGGACTTTTCTGGGTCAACACGATCTCCGCCGTGCTCGATAACGCCACTCTGACCGCCGTCGAGATCGAGCCCACTCTCACCCTCCCCCAAATAAAAAGCGCCCTCATGGGCCTTCTCATCTCAGGAGGGATTCTCATCCCCGGAAACATCCCCAATATCGTCTCTGCGGGAAGGCTCAAGATAAAGAGCAAGGAATGGGCCAGAGTAGGAGCCCCCATAGGCCTCGTCCTCCTCCTCATCTACTTCCTCATCCTTCACGTAGCCGGCCTGCATTAAATTCCCTGAGATTTTTTATCGAAAAAAGATTGACATGGATTGTATCAACCTCTATAATACGAATTGGCAGAGGTGGGAGCCATGATGGAGATGGAGAAGGAGAAGGAAGGGCTTTACATCATGAGCGTTGCGGCGAGGATGCTCGGAATGCACCCGCAGACCTTGAGGAAGTACGAGCGGGCGGGGTTTATAAAGCCCGCTCGTACCGCGGGGATGATGCGCCTCTACTCGGCGGAGGATATAATGCAGCTTCGATTCATAAAGCACCTCGTTGAGGATCTCGGCTTGAACCTCGCCGGAGTGGAGGTTGTGCTCAATATCGTGTGGAAGCTATCTGCCCTTCGGAACAAGGTATTCGCCCTCAAGGACGCCTCCGAAGGATGGGAGGAGATCTTATCCGGAATTGAGGAGATACTCAACATGGTCGGCTATCCGACGACGTAAGGGGGGTGTTGAAGATGGCGAAGGTCTTGGGAATAGATCTCGGAACGACCAACTCCTGCATGGCCGTTTATGAGGCCGGAGAAGTTCGGGTGCTCGAGAACGCCGAGGGGATGAGAACCACTCCTTCGGTTGTGGCGATAAACCCGAAGACCGGAGAGAGATATGTGGGGATTCTGGCCAAGCGCCAGGCCATCATCAATCCCGAGAACACGATCTTCTCGGTGAAGAGGCTTATGGGGCGCAAGTTCAACGACCCCTCGGTTCAGTACGATCGCACTTGGCTTCCCTACAAGATCGTCGAAGCCCCCAACGGCGACGCTCATGTGGTGATGGGGGGCAAGACCTACTCCCCCATCGAGATCTCCGCGATGATCCTCCAGAAGCTCAAGATGGATGCCGAAGCGAGGCTCGGAGAGAAGATCACGAAAGCCGTGATCACCGTCCCCGCTTACTTCGATGATGCGCAGCGCCAGGCCACCAAGGACGCGGGAACGATCGCCGGACTGGAGGTCCTTCGCATTATAAACGAGCCGACCGCCGCCGCTTTGGCTTACGGCTTCGACAAGAAGGGGGAGAGGCTCATCGCCGTCTGCGATCTCGGAGGAGGAACTTATGATGTCTCCATCCTCCAGGTCGGAGAGGGGGTTTTTGAGGTCAAAGCGACTTGCGGAGATACGCACCTCGGGGGAGATGATTTCGATCAGCGGATTATCGACTGGCTTTGCGATAAATTCAAAGAGGAACACGGAATAGATCTCCGCAACGATCGAATGGCTCTTCAGAGATTGAAGGAGGCGGCGGAGAAGGCCAAATGCGAGCTCTCAACCCTTCAGGAGACGGAGATCAACCTCCCCTTCATAACCGCCGACGCCTCCGGCCCCAAGCACCTCGTGGCGACGCTGACGCGGTCTCAGCTTGAGAGGCTCTGCTCCGATCTCATCGATAAGCTGGAGGAGCCGGCTCGCCGCGCCATGGCCGACGCCAAAGTGACCCCCGCCGACATCACCGATGTGATCTTGGTCGGAGGGATGACGAGAATGCCGGCCGTTATCGAGAAGTTCCGCCAGATCTTCGGCAAGGATCCCCTTCGCAATCTCAACCCCGATGAGGTCGTGGCCATGGGAGCTGCGATTCAGGGAGCGGTTCTCGCCGGAGAGGTGAGGGATATCCTGCTCCTCGATGTCGTTCCCCTCACCCTGAGCATCGAGACCTTGGGAGGCGTGGCCACCCCCATGATCCCTCGCAACACCACAATACCCACCTCCAAGACCGAGATCTTCACCACGGCCGCCGACAATCAAACGGCCGTGGAGATCCATGTGGTGCAGGGAGAGCGCCCCATGGCCAAGGATAACAAATCCATAGCTCGCTTCATTCTCGACGGAATTCCGCCGGCTCCTCGCGGCGTTCCTCGAATTGAGGTCACCTTCGAAGTGGATGCCAACGGCATTCTGAGCGTTCGCGCCAAAGATCTCGCCACCGGAAGGGAGCAGAAGGTCGTCTGCCAGCCGAGCTCCGGCCTCTCCCGAGAGGAGGTGGAGCGATTGGTCAAGGAGGCCGAGCGTTACGCCGAGGAGGACAGGAGGAAGAAGGAGGAAGCCGAAACCCGCAATCAAGCCGATTCCCTCGCTTACACCGCCGAGAAGATGCTCCGAGATTACGGCGATAAGATCCCCGCTTCGGTGAAATCCGAAGTTCAGTCCAAGATCGACGCCGTGAAGCGCGCTCTCTCCGGAGGCGATATCGCCGAAATACGGCGCTCCATGCAGGAGCTTCAGAACGCCATGCAGAAGATAGGGCTTCACATGTACGGTCAGGCCGGGGGAACCGGCCCCGGAACGAGCTCCGGAGGAGAGACGATTGAAGGAGAGTTCAGGGAGATCTGAAGCGGCTTCGGGGGGTGGGGGAGGTGACCTTGAATTTCGAGAGGTACACCGAGAAGGCGAGAGAAGCACTTCTTGAAGCTCGAGCGCTCGCCGAGCGATATCATCATCCCGAGGTGAATTCCCTGCATTTGCTCCTCGCCCTTCTCGATCAGGCGGACGGCATCATCCCCATGATCTTCGAGAAGCTCGGCGTTGATCTCGGAAGAGCAAAAGGCCTTGTAGAGAGCGAGTTCTCCCGCCTCCCCAAAGCCTTCGGCCCCGTTCAGCTTTACCTCTCTCAGGATCTCGCGAGAGTCCTCTCGCTGGCGGAAGAGGAAGCGAGGAGGTTTCGCGATGAATACATAAGCACCGAACACCTCCTTCTCGGAATGCTTCAAGACGGGGCCGGGAATCCGGCCGCTCGCCTCATCAAAGCTTTGGGCATCTCCAGAGATGCGATCCTCAGGGTGCTCTCTCAAATTCGCGGAAGCCGGAGGGTTACGGATCCCAATCCCGAGGGCAAATACGGAGCTTTGGAGAAATACGCTCAGGATCTCACCGAGAAGGCGCGGCAGGGGAAGCTCGATCCGGTGATCGGGAGGGATGAGGAGATAAGAAGGGTGATTCAAATCCTCTCCCGCCGCACCAAGAACAATCCCGTTCTCATCGGAGAGCCCGGCGTGGGCAAAACGGCCATCGTCGAGGGATTGGCTCAGCGCATCGTGAGAGGAGATGTCCCCGAGAGCCTCAAGAACAAGCGAATCGTGGCCTTGGATATGGGAGCGCTCCTCGCCGGAGCCAAATACAGAGGGGAATTCGAGGAGAGGCTCAAAGCCGTCCTCCGCGAAATTCAAGATTCGAACGGCAAGATCATCCTCTTCATCGATGAGCTTCACACGGTCGTGGGAGCGGGAGCCGCCGAGGGAGCGATCGACGCCGCCAATATGCTCAAACCCATGCTCGCCCGAGGGGAACTTCACTGCATCGGAGCCACCACCATCGATGAGTACCGAAAGCACATAGAGAAAGATCCCGCTCTGGAGCGGCGCTTTCAGCCCGTTCTCATAGCCGAGCCATCGGTCGAGGAGACGATAAGCATTCTCCGAGGCCTCAAGGAGCGGTATGAAGTTCATCACGGAGTTCGAATTAAGGACTCGGCTCTCATCGCCGCCGCCGTCCTCTCCAATCGCTATATAAACGATCGCTTCCTCCCGGATAAGGCCATAGATCTCGTGGACGAAGCCGCGGCCAAGATCCGCACCGAAATCGACAGCATGCCCGCGGAGCTCGATCAGCTCGAACGCCGCATCCTGCAGCTTGAGGTCGAGAGGGAGGCCTTGAGGAGAGAGGAGGAGGATCCCAAAGCCAAGGAGAGGCTCCTTCAGATAGAGAGGGAGCTCTCCGAGCTCAAGGAGGAGAGAGCGCAGCTCCGGCTTCAGTGGGAGCGCGAGAAGGAGAAGATACAAGCCATAAGGCGGCTCAAAGAGGAGAGGGAGAGGATCAAGCATGAGATCGAGAGAGCTGAGAGGGCGGCGGACTTCGAGCTTGCCGCCAAATTGAAGTACGGCACCTTGGTGGAGATCGAGAAGAAGCTTCGCTCCGAGGAGGAGGCCTTATCCTCCCTTCAGACCCGAAGGAGGCTCCTCAAGGAAGAGGTCGATGAGGAGGATATCGCCGAGGTGGTGAGCCGGTGGACGGGAATTCCCACAAGCAAGCTCTTGGAGAGCGAGGCGGAGAAGCTCCTCCGAATGGAGGAGAGGCTCCACCGGAGGATCGTGGGGCAAGATGAGGCCATCTCCAAGGTCTCAAATGCCATAAGGCGGGCGAGAGCCGGAATACAAGATCCCGAGAGGCCTTTGGGCAGCTTCATCTTCCTCGGCCCCACCGGAGTGGGGAAGACCGAGCTCGCCAGAGCT
>CAYRBX010000062.1:0-5996 GCA_964422695.1 uncultured Dehalococcoidia bacterium | reverse complement strand
ATCAGGCTTTGATCTTCTTTCGCTTCATATGTTCGAGGAAGAAGGAGAAGCTTGTGCCACAGAGATTTACAACGATATCCCGAGCTTGATTTTCCGGAGATACGAAAATGAACTTTCGAAATCCGGGAAGGAGAGCTTCAATATGCTCTCCCCCCTCAAATAAAAAACATATGGCCAAAGGCAGGAAGAGATGATGAAAGATACAAGGAACTTTTACTCCTTTAAGATATGATGATCCGATTTCCGAAAACTTCCGATAAATCTCCCGAAAGATGAAGAAACCCAAAAAGTGAGTAATTACATCGAAGTTAGAGGTATTATATCCCACCGGCCCGAAGTGCTTCGATCCCCATTGATCGAGCAAAACCACACATAAGGTGGAGAGCACAATTCGCGGCTCCTCCACAATGAACTTCTTCAAGACCCAGCCGAGGTGCCTCAAAGTGAAGGAATCCCTCTCCCCTCTCCTCCGCTCCCGGAAGCTCCAGAGGGAGAGGTAAAGGAGGAAGGCGGAGAACAAGATGAACATCTTCCGCCTTGTATTATAATGAGCTTTGAAGGAGGGATGGGGGCTCGCAGGAAGAGGGAAGGGCGAAGCGAGCTCGTGCTCAGGAGCATACCCTCCCTTCGAAGGCCTTACCTCGTCATGGGCTTCGGGGGGTGGCCCAACGCCGCCGAGATCTCCACCATCACGATAACCTACCTCAAGAACAAGCTCCGGGCCAGGAAATTCGGGGAGATAAAGCCGGAGAAGTTCTACGAGTTCTCCACCCTCCGCCCCTTCGGCACCATAAGGAGGGGAACCATAAGGAAGATAGAGCTTCCCTCCAACAGCTTCTTCTTCGTTCGCAATGAGGATGCCGAGAGCGATGTGATCTTCTTCCTCGGAGTGGAGCCTCATCTCAATTGGACGGAGTATCTCGATTGCCTCATGGAGGTGGTGCAGCGCTTCAACGTGAGGCGCATCATCACCGTAGGAGGGACTTACGATCGCGTTCCTCACACTCACGAGCCCATAGTTTCGGCTCTCGTGAACTTCCCGGCGCTCTGGAACGAGCTCAGGAAGTACAGGATCGTGCCCTCCGATTACGAGGGGCCGATCTCCATTCACACCATGCTTCTGGATAGGGGGCGGAGGGAAGGGGTGGAGGCCATAAGCCTGTGGGGTCATGCCCCTCATTACATTCAGATGCAGAATCCCAAGGTCGCCTTTCATGTGACGCGAAGGCTCGTGAAGATCCTCAAGCTCGATGTGGATCTCTCCGATCTCGAGGAGGCGGGGAGGCAGTTCGATCTTGAGCTTGAGAGGATGCTCGCTCAAAAGCCCGAAATTCAGGATTACGTGAGGAGGCTGGAGGAGGAGTACAGAGAGCCGGCTTCCCTGCAGCTCCCCGAAACCGAGGAGATCATTCAGGAAGTGGAGGAGTTCCTCAAAGGGAAGGAAGAGAAGGAAGGCGAGTGAGAAGGCTGGGAATTCACTGCAACCGCCTCTCCCATCTTGAAGAGTGGGGATTGCGGAAGGGCTTCAGGCGATTTGAGCTCTTCAATTTCCCTCCCGATGAGCTTCCGGCGCTCAAGCGCATCTTACTCTCGGAGGATTTGGCCTTCGGGGTTCACGCTCCTCTCGTGCGTCCGGACTGGTACCCCGATCCTCCCACCGTCTCCTTCCTCTGCAATGTGAATTCGGAAGATCGCAAGCTCACGATGCGAATGATCGAAGAGGCCGCAAGCCAAGCTCAGGATATAGGAGCCGAATACCTCCTCGTTCATTTCCCCTCCCCCTGCGAGGATGCTTCGGGCGAGAGCGAGCGGAAGCTCGAATATATAGCGTGGAAGAGCTGCGATTGGCTCGCCGAGCTCTCGGCGAAGAGAGGAATCCCGATAGTGGCCGAGGGGGTGGGAGCAAGCCAGCACCTCCGAGCGGATCTCCTCGCGAAGATGTTCTCCGAATACCCCGTCCTCCGCTTCTGCTATGATGTCGGGCATATGAAGCTCGCTTCTCTTGTGCGGAATCTCGATCCTTACGAATTCGCCCAAGCCGTAAAGCCCTTCACCATCGAGGTGCACCTCTGGAATATAAGGGGGAGGGAGGATTACCGGAGGTACCACCACATCCCCGTTCATCCCTCTCAGAAGCCCGAAGAGGGGTGGATGGACGTCCGGAGGATCATCGAGATCTTCGGGGAGAGGGAAGATGTCTTCTTCATTCTCGAAAGCCCCTCCTCCTTTCCGGAGGAATTCGGAAATCTCTCCTTCGAGGAGAGCGTTGGATGGGTAAGAGAGCTGCTCGGAATATCATCCTCATAGGCTTCTCCTACACCGGAAAATCCCAAGCGGGAAGGAAGGTGGCGGAGAGGCTGGGATGGGAGTTCATCGACACCGATGATGAGATCACAAGGAGAGCGGGGAAATCCATCCCCCGCATCTTCGCGGAGGAGGGAGAGGAGCATTTCAGGAAGCTGGAGAGGGAAGTCCTGCGCGAAGCCTGCGAGGGGGAGAGGAGGGTGATCTCCACCGGGGGAGGGGCGATCCTGTTCCCCGAGAACAGAGAGCTCATGCGGAATTCCGGAATCATAATCTGCCTTGAAGCGAAGCCGGAGACCATCTACCGGCGCCTCCTGAAGGATGCGGAGGAGGGATCCGAGAAGGTCGTAAGGCCCCTCCTCTCCGGCCCCGATCCCCTGGGCCGGATCTACCGCCTCAAGCAATACCGCCAGCCTTTCTACGGAATCGCCGATTGGACCGTTCACACCGATAACCTCACTTTGGATGAGGTCTGCGAGGAGATAATAAGGGGCTTTGAGTACGCGAGGAGGAAGCCCGTGGAGACCTCCTTCCCCTTCGGCGAGCTCCCGGAGGCGGAAGCTCCTTACTGTCCCGAATACGGAGCGGAGCTCGTGGTGCGCACTCCCTCAAGGCATTATCCCGTGTTCTTGGGATGGGGGGTTCTGGGGGGAATAGGAAGGAAGCTCTCCGATTTCGGGATCTCAAAGGCCACGAAGGTGTTCCTCGTGAGCGATGAGGGGGTCTTTCCGATATTCGGGGAGAAGGTGAGGGGGGCGCTCCTCGGGGAGGGCTTTGATCTTGAGGTCTTCGTGGTGCCTCAGGGGGAGGAGAGCAAAAGCCTCCAGATGGCATCCCGGCTTTACGATTTCCTCACGGCCTTCAAAGCCGAGAGGAGAAGCCCTCTCATCGCCCTGGGGGGAGGGGTTGTGGGGGATCTCGCGGGATTTGTGGCGGCCACCTTCCTTCGGGGAATTCCCCTCATTCACGTCCCCACAAGCCTTGTGGCCATGGCCGACTCCAGCATCGGGGGGAAGGCGGCCGTCGATCATCCGAGGGGGAAGAACCTCATAGGAGCTTTCTATCAGCCTCTCTTCGTGCTCTCGGATCTCGAATTCCTCCCCTCCCTCCCCAGAAGGGAATTCGTTTCGGGATGGGCTGAGATCATAAAACACGCTCTCATTCAAGATAGGGGATTTTTCGAGTTCCTCGAGGAGAACGCCGCAGATCTCCTCTCGCTTAGGAGGGAGAAGGTCTTCTCGGCCGTGAGGAGGAGCATTGAGATCAAAGCGGAGATCGTGAGCAGAGATGAGCGGGAGGAGACGGGTTTGAGATCCCTTCTCAATTTAGGTCACACCATAGGGCACGGGATAGAGGCGGCTTCGGGCTACAGGGGCGTTCTTCACGGGGAGGCCGTGGCCGTGGGGATGAGAGGAGCCGCTTTGATCTCGGAGCAGCTCGGCCTCCTCAAGCCCGAAGTCCGAGAGAGGATCGAGAGGATTCTGAAGAGGTTCGGGCTCCCCCTCAAGATCGAGGGGATCGACGCTCAAGCCGTGCTCGAATCGATGGAGCTCGATAAGAAGGTGCGGGAGGGGAGGATTCGCTGGATACTTCTCGAAGATATAGGCCGCCCTCTCATCTCTCACGTTCCCGCGGAGCTTGTGAAGGAGATCCTCTCCCTCCTCCTCAGCTAGATATGTGCTTGATCAACTCCGGCTCGAGCATCTCCTTGGGCATGAATCCGACCTTTCGATCTACAAGCTCTCCGTTCTTGAAGACGAGAAGAGTGGGAATGGATCTCACATCGTACCTCATGGCCGTGATGGGATTCTCATCCACATTCAATTTGGCGAAGGCGATTTTGCCCCTGTAAGCTCTCGCGAGCTCTTCGATCACGGGAGCTATCATCCTGCAGGGGCCGCACCAAGGAGCCCAGCAATCTACCACCAGAAGGGGATATCTCCTCACGGCCTCCTCGAACTCCTTATCCGAAAGCTCGAGGATCAGAGGCTCCTCGCCCAGCAAGACCTTCCACCGCCCCTCCTCCCTTTCGATCCTTATCCTGAGCTTTGAGGCCTTAAAGGAGCCCTCAAGCCTTCTCTTCGCCTCCTCGAGGAGGAAGTCCTTCCCCCTCTCCTCGAAGGCCTTGAGCTTCCGGAAGAGCTCCTCCTCCTTCAATTCGTCTTTGAAGAATCGAGCAAGTAGCTCCTCGAGTTCGGAGAGATCCCTCGCTCTCTCCTTCTCCTCCTCGCTCGGCTCGCCGATCTTCGCGAGCTTCTCTCTCAGAATCGGGGGCAGCTTCTCCTCCCACTTCCCCATCTCTCAAACCTCCTTTCTCCCGCTTCCGTAGATCTTCTCCCAGCTTCGCCAGAGAGGACACCACCTCCCGTGCCATCGCACGATCTTCGAGATCAGCTTCTGAGGGTTTCTCCTCGCGTAATTGCAGAGAGGGCAGGAATTGCAGATCTCGGCGAGCTTCTCCTCAAGCTTCATTTCTCACCTCCTCCCAAAGGCCTTTTATATGCAGGGCGATCTCCCCAAGCCTTCGGTGCCTGGGCGCGGGCCAGAGCGAAGGAACGACCTTCGCCTTCTTCCCCCCGATCTCAACCTCAAAGATCCTCCCAAGCTCCAAAGAAGCTTTCAATCCCCTCCTCTCCAGATAGAGCTTGAAGCCGTAATGCGCGGTTCTTCCCAGAAGGCATATCCCCGAGGGCTTTATGAACTCCACCTCCCGGAAGAGGAATCTTTCGGCGCATCTTCTGATCACACTTCTCCTCGGAGGAGCGTTCCTCCCCCTTCTTTGAGACGGGCATTTCACCGTCGGGAGGAGGAAGAAGCCGAGGGAGAGGAAATCCCGAAGATCCCGCACCTCAAACCCCGCCATTCCGAGAACGCCGAACAAATTCCTCCTGAGCTTATCCTCTCGCTCCTCGAAGTAAAAATAGCTCTCCGCTCTCAGAGGAGGCGCCTCCGAGATGAAGAGGATCTCGACATCTTCGGGCTCAAAAGGCGGCACTCTGCTTCCGGGAGGCCCTCTGACTCCTTCCTCCTCACACTCGACCAGCGAACACCTCCTGATCTCCTCCTGGATCTCCCTCCACCTCATAAATTCCTCAAATCGAGAGCTTCAGAGGGAGGTCGGCGGTCTCGAAGAAGATCTCCCCCTCTCCCGAAAGCCATAACTTCACGGCGTGCATTTCGACTCCGGCTCTCAAAGCCCCCTCAAGCTCCGCGCCGATCTCCGGCTGAACTTCAAGGAGGGGGCGGAATCCCGCAGCTTCAGGATGGGCGACCACGAAGGAGAGGAAAGCCTTATATCCCTCCCCCAAGGCTCTTATAAGGGCTCTTATCTGGCGGAGGCCCCGAGCTGTGGGGGCGTCGGGCCAGCCGGCAAGGCCTTCCTTTAGGGCGAGAGCCGACTTCAATTCCAAAACCCCCCTCTCCTCCCCTCTTCTTATCTCAAAATCAATTCTCGCACCCCAAAGCCGAACCTCCCTCCTTGAGATCTCCCATTCCCGAAGCCAGGGGATAAGCCCTCTCCGCCACGCCTCCACGAAGGCCTCTTCCTGAACCTTCGTATCCACGATCGCAAATCCCCTTCCGGCCTTCAACCCCACAAGCACGCCTTCCGTCTTCCTCCCCCTCCTCCTCACGAAAAGCCCCAAAGCCCCCGGCGCGAGGATCCCATCAAGCCTCCCCGTGTTCCTCAGAAG
>CAYRBX010000061.1:0-6141 GCA_964422695.1 uncultured Dehalococcoidia bacterium | reverse complement strand
GGAGGTCCTGCGGTAAGATCTGTAATAAGGAGGAGGGAGATGGCCTTCGTCCTCATAAAGGCGACGCACGACAACGAGAGGGTGATCCTCTGGTGCAGAGATGAGAGGGGAGGGCAGAGGAAGGTCGTCATAACGGACTTCAAGCCCTACTTCTACGTGCCGGATGAGGGAGGGGAGTTCCTCGCCATAGACGGGAAGAGGGTGAGGAGGATAGAGGCGCAGAGGCCCTCCGAAGTCCCTCAGCTTCGGGCCAATTACAAAGAGCATTACGAAGCCGATATCCCCTTCGCTCGGAGGTTCCTGATAGATTCGGGGATAAGATGCGGATTCGAGCTTGAAGATGGGAGCGGCGAGGATAAGACCATCTTCGCCGAAACGAGGAGGATAAAGCCCATCGAAACCCCCTACGAGCCCTACATCCTCTACCTCGATATCGAGGTCTACTCCTCGGGAGATAAGCTCCCCGATCCCGCGGACCCCAAAGCTCGGGTGATCTCCATCTCCATGATCACGAATAGAGGGGAGGAGGTGAGCTGCCTTCTCGATCCCGAATCGGCTTCGGAGGAGCCGGAGCCCTTGGAGGAGGATGAGGGGAAGCTGCTCCTCGCCTTCTCCGGCGAGGAGGGCCTCCTCCGGTTCATCTCGAAGCTCCTGAGCTCGAATCCCCCGGATGTCATCACGGGATGGAACATCCAATTCGACATTCAATACCTTAAGGACAGATGCCATCGCTTGAACATCCCCTTCTCGATCTCCTTCTCCAATGATTTCGATCTCCTCAAGGCCTACAAGGCCGTGTTCCGGAAGGCGAGCAACAAGCTGCGCGATGTGGTTTACGAGGAGGGGATCGCGAATTTCAGAGAGGAGCCCGTGGATTACGCCGAGCTTTACGATACCGACAGGAAGGGGCTTTTCGAGAGGAACAGAAGGCATGCGAGATGGTGTTACGAGATAGATAAGAAGCACAATCTCGTGGGCTTCTACTGGGATCTCAAGGCGTTCGTAGGCCTCGAATCTCTGGACAACGCCCTCACCCCCTCGATCCTCATAGACACGCTCATGCTCCGAGCTTACAAGGGGAAGTATGTGCTTTCGAGCAAGACGGCTCACGAACATGAATCCTACGAGGGGGCGATAGTTCTCGATCCCAAGCCCGGATTGTTCGAGGGGGTGGCCGTTTACGACGTCTCCTCCTATTACCCTCATGTGATCCTCTCGGAGAAGCTCGATCCGGCTCTCATCTACAAATTCGGCAGGGAGAAGCTCAAGCAGAGGGGATGGGAGGAGTACAGGAGCTTCGCCGAGAGGGAGATGGAAAGGGGGGTGAGCACTCCGCTTCTCGATATCGTGAGGGAATTGCTTCAGATGAAGGATAAGACCAAAAAGGAAGATCCCCGAAAGTACCAAGCCGTGAAGGCGGTGGTCAACTCGGTTTACGGCGTTTACGCCTCCCCTTACTTCAGGCTTTACATCCCGGAGCTCGCGGCGAGGGTGACGGAGGTGGCGAGAAGCGGCTTGAGGGAGGTGGTGAGCGAGGTCGAGAAGAAGGGATTCTTGGTGGTGAGAGGAGATACCGACAGCTTGTTCCTCAAGGTGGGCAAAGAGGAGGCGGAGGCTCTGGTCTCCTGGATGAACGAGCTCATAAGGGAGAAGCTGAAGGGGGAGTACGAGTTCAAATTGGATAAGTACTACGTGAAATTCCTCTCGAGCAACAGGAAGAAGAGGTATGCGGGATTGAAGGAAGACGGAACTCTGGATATCGTGGGCTTCGAGTATGTGAGGGGAGATGCCGCCAAGATCACCCAGATCGCTCAGGAGCAGGTGATGAAGCTCATTCTGGAGGGGAGGAGGGAGGAGCTCGTTCAGTACTTATTGAAGCTCGTCTCCGAATTCAGAACCCTCCCTCTGGAGCAGATCGCCATCCCGAAGACCCTGAGCAAAGATCTCGATGAGTACAAAGTTGCTTCGGATTACGTTCGCGGGGCGAAATTCATCGTGAAGAAGTTCGGAGGGGAGGTGAAGGCCGGGGATAGAATTTACATGCTCTACGTCATTCATCCTCAAACGAACGTGATCTCGGTGCCCGATCCCGCTCTCCTCGATGATGTGGTTCGGGAGCTCTCGGCCAAAGTGAATTACGAGCGAATGCTCGAGCGCTGCCTTCTCAAGCCGCTCGAGCCCCTTCTGGAGTTCGCGCAGCTCGAATGGGATGAGATCCTCCAAGCCAGAGGACAGCAGCTCAAATTGCTCTGAATCAGCCCCTCCTCCTCTTCTCCTCGGCGAGCTTCAAGCTCTCGGGGATCGTGGGAGTTAGGGCTTGGGCGATCTCCTTCTCCTTCCGGCGGAGATCCTCGTAGTACTCGAAGAAGACCTTCTTGGCGTGCTCCACGACCTCCTCCCTCCTCTTCCGCCCCGCCGCGATCTCGCTTATCTGCTCCTCTATGAAAGCTCTCACCTCGGGCTTCACGAGCTCGGGCTTGTGCTGAAGCATGGCTTGTATGAGGGCTTTGCCCAGAGGGGTGGGGATGCAGCGCTTCCCCTGAATGTAGAAGTAGCCTCTGTCCAGATTGGTCTGAATGTGCTGTGAGGCCGTGGCATCGGTTCCGATGTGAAGCTTCTCCATGAGCTTCAAGAGCTCGGATTCGGAGAGGTAGGGAGGAGGCTCCGTGGAGCTCTCCTTGAGCTCCACCTTCGCCACCGCGATCTCCTCCCCCGCCTTCAGGATGGGGAGGGCCGGCTCATCGGGCTTCTCGAAGGGATAGATTTCGAGGTATCCGGCATCCTCCACGAGCACCCCCTCGGCCTCGAAGATCTCCCCTCCTATCTCCACGCGCAGCTTCTGCCTTCCGAGCTTCGCCGGAGGGCTCAGGGTGGCGAGGAAGTGGCGCACGATGAGATCGTAGAGCTTCCAAGCGCTCTGCCCCAGGGAATTTGTGATCTCGGCTCTGGTGGCGGGCTTTACGGGATGAATGGGGGGATGAGCTCTGTCGTCTTTCGTCCCCCGAGTGGGCTTCAGGGGGGCGGAGAGGATGGAGGAGGCGAAGCGGCCGTAATCGGGATGAGAGCGGAAGGATTGGAGGATCTCGCGGAGGTTGAGAGCGGGGCTGTAGATTTCGGTTTCGGTTCTCGGATAGCTTATATAACCCCGCCTGTAGAGCTCCTCGGCGAGATCGAGAGCGTGCTTCGGCCTTATATTGAGGAAGCGGCTCGCCCTGCTCTCCATCTCCACCGTGTTGAGGGGCACGGGAGGGTGCTTGAGGGAGGATTTGATCTCCATCTCCTTCACCGATGCGGAGCGCGCCCCTTTTATCCTCTCGAAGATCCCGGCGGCCTCCCCCCTCTCCTTAAACCTCCCCTTTATATGCTCGGCTTTGATCCTCTGATCTTCGGCTTTGAGCGTGGCCGCCAACTTGTAGAACTTCTCCGGCTTGAAGGCCTCCCTCTCCAGAGCTCTCTGAACCACAAGATAGAGGACGGGGCTCTGGCAGGGGCCGTAGCTCAGGAAGCGGCCGAGGGGGAGGAGGCGGGGGGCGGAGCGCTGAACGCTCAGGGTGAGGAATCTCGTGAAGGCGGCTCCTATCGTGAGATCCACCTCCATCCGGGCGAAGCACTTCTCGGCGAGATTGGGGTTGGGATCGCCGGCGTTCTCGATGGCCTTGCGGAGCTCTTGGGGATTTAAAGTCGAAAACCAAGGCCTTCTGAATTGAGCTTTCGGATTCTCCCTCGATATCACCGAGATCACCTCGAACGCTATCCCCTCCCCCTCCGGATCTCCGTCCAGAGCAAGATAAACGAGCTTCGCCTCCCTTCCGAGCTCCTTCAAAGCTCTGTAGTAATCGTAAGAGCCGTCCTCTATCACCCGCTTCGGCTTCACCTTGAAGAGCACCCTCGGATCCACATCCTTCCATGATCTGTTGAGCTCCTCCTCGAAATCGAAGTCGAAGATGTGACCTCGAAGCCCCAGAGCCGCCCACAGGGCTCCGTCCTTGTGAAAGAGGTAAAGCTTTGCGGAGTTGAAATTCTGAACGCTGTACCTTCCGCCGGGGGCCAGGGCCTCGGCGAAGGCCTTGGCGACCGAATCCTTCTCGGCCACAACCAAGATCTCGGGCTTCGCCGAACTTCGCTTCATCCTCCTCCCTCCGCCTCGCGGCGGGCCTTTATAAATATTTTCTCATCTTCCCGCCTTGCCCTCCGCGGAGCCGGGAAGAAGAATAAAGGATGATGAGGGGGATAGCTGAGGAGAAGAGAAGGGAGGCGGTGCGGCTCTACCTCCTCGGCCTTCCCTATGAGGAGATAGCGAGAAGGCTCGGGATATCGGCGGGGAGCGTGGTCAACATCATAAGGGAGGCGGAGAGCGGGAGCTTGGTTCTGCCGGGCATCCCCTCCGATCGCATTCCCTACCTCCGCCGCATCGCCTCCGGGCTCAGGAGGAAGGGGGCGGAGATGCCGCAAGCCCTGAGGGATTCCCTTCGGAGGAAATTCGAGGAGCTCGGGATAAGAGCGGAGATCCTCGACGAGTGGCTGAAGCTCTTCGAGAAGCTCGGGGAGGAGAAGGAGTGCTCGGCGGGAAGGGGGGAGATAGAAGCGCTCGCCGAGGAGAAGGAGAGGCTTGAGGGCGAGATCGAGGAGCTGAGGCGCCGCCTCTCCGCATGCAAGGCCGAGCTCTCCGGGAAGGAGGAGGCTTTGAGGAGGCTTTCGGAGCTGGGATTCGGGGAGGAGGAGCTCCTGCGATTGCATTCCTTCCTCTCAAGAACGAGCAGAAAGGAGGGGATCGAGGGGGAGAAGCTCAAGGATAAATTCTTCTCGTACCTCTCGACCTTCGCCGAGCTTGTAGAGCTTGAGAGGAGGAGGGAGGAGGAGGCGAGGAAGGTGCGGGAGCTTGAGAGGAGGAGGGAGATCTTGGAGGGGGAGAATGAGGAGCTTGAGGCGAGGAGGAAGGCGCTTGAGAGGGAGATCTCGGAGATCGTAAGGGAGGCGGCTCGAAAGCTTGAGGAGCTCCTCGCCGTCCTCCTCAGAGCCGGAGAGCTCATGGCCGATGTGGCGGCGCTCCCGGCCTCCCGCAGATCCGAGGAGGAAGGGCCCTCCGCCCCGCCCGGATCAGACGATCAGGCCTGCCGCAATCCGAAGAGGATGTCGAAGCGCGACGGCGAGAAGGCTTAAGGGAACCTCCCCTCTTTTCGGCTCTTCTGGGGCTTTACGCTTGGTTTAATCCGAAGACGATATCGAAGCTCACCGTATCGCCCTGAATTTCATTTCCGACCCACTCCGGGATCTCGTAGGATATGGTGATGGTCTTGGCCTCTCCGGCTCCGAGGGAGCCGAGATCGACGGTCGCTCCCTGAAGCCAGCGGAGCGCATCGCTGTAACTTCCCTCCGGCCAGGTGATGGTGAGAATGAGGTTTTCGCTGAGATCTCCGGGCTCATCGGTGTCGGTCTCCGGCTCCGGATTCTCGCCCTCGCCGTCGGTTACGTTCTCGACTTTGAGATAAGCCTCCCCGTCGATCGTTCCGGCGTTGGTCAAATTGATCTCCACAGAGCCCGTATCTCCGGGCTTGGCGTTCTCCACGGCGAAGTAAGCTTGAACGTTGGGATCGTCGTTTCCATCCACCTTAAGATCCAAGGTGCCGGCGGCGAAGGCGTTTCCGGGGCTCGTCTCGGCATCCTGAAACGCCGCGAGCACCCCTCCGCCGATCATGGCTCCGGCGAGCGCCACAGACATGAGGCTCGCCAAGATCCTCCGCCTCATCTCCTTCCACCTCCCTTTTTGGAATCTTCCACTTTCAAAGATGCGCGCGCAGAGAAGGCCCTCACAGTGATTTTGTTAAAGAGCGGAGATCTTTAACTTTATTCTTGGCGGCTTGTGAGCACGATCCTCTCCGGGGATATGTGTTTTGAGACGGCGAGAGCGAGGAGGGAGGTGAGGGCGAGGAAGAGCAAATTGAAGAGGAGGAAGTCCGGAGAGCCGAGATCGGCTCTCTCAAGAAGCCTCCTCCCTCCGTAGATGAGGGCGAGGAAGATCCCCAGGGGGATGAGGAAGAAGATCCTGTAATTTGTGGAGATGAGCTGAAGCCCCACTACGAACGCGAAGAGGAAGAAGAGGGCGGAGGGAGAGCCCTTCTCCATCCTCTTCATAGGCTTCAA
>CAYRBX010000060.1:0-6157 GCA_964422695.1 uncultured Dehalococcoidia bacterium | reverse complement strand
ATTCCGGCCGCCCCCAGCCCCAATCCCACGAGCGTGTAGCCGAGCCAGAACTCCCGGGGCGTTGAGAGGCGGAAGAGGATGAGGAAGCCGGCGGCCGCAAGGCAGGCCCCCGCCGAGATGATCTTCCCCGCTCCGAACCTCAAGATGTACCTTCCCGCCAAGACCCCCGAGAAGGCGGAGAGGGCCATGAGGAGGGAGCCTCCCCAGGAGAGGGTTTGCACCTGCCACCGAAGATCTCTTGCGAGAGCGTCGAGGAAGACGCTGAAGGAGTAGAGGCCGGTGCCGGAGTAGATGAGGAGCGCGACGAGCCCCGCGGCCGCAACCCCCCATTCCCCAGGGGGATCAGATCTCCGAGAGCTTGCGGCGGAAATCCTCATATCTTCGGAAGATCTCCTCATTTGCAAGCCCGAGGATCGAGGCGGCGAGAAGTCCCGCGTTCCTCGCCCCCGCCCTCCCCACTCCGGCGCAGGCCACGGGCACTCCGGCCGGCATCTGAACTATGGAGAGGAGGGCGTCGAGAGCTCCGAACTCGCCGGAGGGGATGGCCACCCCTATAACCGGAATCGAAGTCCAAGAGGCGAGCACCCCGGGAAGGTGCGCCGCCCTTCCGGCTCCGGCTATCATCACCTTTATCCCCCTCTCCTTGGCTTTCATCCCGTACTCCCTCACCGCTTCGGGATTCCTGTGAGCCGAAAGCACCCTCACCTCATAGCTTATTCCGAAATCCGAAAGCACCCTCTCGGCTTCCTCCATGTAAGGAGCGTCCGAAGCCGATCCCATGATGATGGCGACCTCGGGCATCTTCATCCCTCCTCGATCTTGCCCAAAAGCTTCAGAAAGCCCTTCAAAGCCTCCTCAAGCCTTCCCATCGGGGTCTCAAGCCCCAGAGCCTTCCTCGCCCACTTCTTGAGCTTCTTCCTCTCCGGCCCGAATCCCTCCCAGCCGTGCATCCTCCAGATCTTCTCGAGCTCCCAATGCCACTGCCTCTCGAAGGCGAGCTTCCTGTAAAACCACCTCTCAAGCTCGCTTCCGAAGAGAAGCCCTCGGAGGAGCCTTGTGGGCTTGGCGTAAAAGCTGATCCAGACCTCCCTGTAGATCATCCTTATCTCGTTATCGGTGAAATGAGGGTATTTGAGCACCGGCTCGTCCTCTCCGTAGCGGGAGAGATCATGCGTCGCGAGGTGCTCCTTCACCTCTTCGTAGTAAGGGGTTCCGGGATGAGGGGCGACGAAGCAGAAGTAGGCCGCCACAGGATTGAGCTTCTCGGCGTATTCTCTGATGCGCCTTATCTTCTCCGGAGTGTGATGCAGCTCTCCTATCATGAAGTAGCAGCCGGGGAGGATCTTGTTCTTGCGAAGGAGCTTAACGGCCTCCTCGGCCACTCTGAACCCCTTATTCCCGTCCCCGTAGATCTCGTGATCCTCCTCATTCGGGGATTCCACGCCGATCATCACTATTCGAACCCCCGCCCTCCTCATGAGGGGGAGGAGCCTCCTGCGCTTCACGACGAGAGCCGGGGTCATATCGACGCAGATGTTGATACCGAGATCCTCCCGAACGATCCCCTCCAGGAGCTTCTCCGTTCTCTCCTCGTTCACTCCGAATACGAGATCGTTTATCCAGATCATCCTCCGATCGTACTTGCGGCGCAAGATCCGGATCATCTCCAAAGCCCTCTCGGCGCTCAGCTCCCTGTATTTCTGGGCGGCGAGGCTCGGAGCGCAGTAGCGGCAGCGGTAAGGGCATCCTCTGGAGGTCGTGAGCAGAACCTGCTTTCCCCATCGGGGAGGGAAGGTGTTCACGCAGTAGTGATCGAGATCGACGAGATCCCAGTTGGGGAGGGGGAGGGAATCGAGATCCTCAATCGGAGGGCGATCCGGATTCCTCACCACCTCATCTCCATTCCTCCAGGTAAGCCCCGCGATCTTGGAGAAATCCCTCTCCCCTCTCTCCAGGGCTTTCACGAGATCCAAGATCGTGTACTCCCCATCTCCCCGCACGATGAAATCAAGCTGGGGGTTCTCCCTGAGGATGTTCTCGCTGTTCAGAGTGAAGTTGATGCCTCCGCCCACGGTGACGACCTCGGGATTTACGGTCTTGGCCACTCCGGCGACGAACAAGGCCTCCGGGACGTAGCAGTTCATGGAGCTCGGAACCCCCACCACATCCGGCTTCTTCTCCCTCAGCACTTCGGGGAGCTTCCACCAGCTTATATCCTGCGCGTTCATATCCAAGATCTCGACATCGTATCCGTGATGCTGAAGGAAGGTGGCGACGCAGAGGAGGCCGAAATTGGCGACGCTCCTCGGGGCGCTGTAGCCCCACCGGTAGTATCTGGGATCGACGAGCAATATCCTCCCCCTATCCCTCATCCCTCCCCCTCAGAGGCCTTCGGCTATATCCCTGCGGAAGTAGCGATTCTCAAAGCGTATTCGCTCCGCATTCCTGTACGCTTTCTCCCTGGCCTCCCGAAGATCCCTTCCCAAGGCCGATACCGCGAGAACCCTCCCTCCCGACGTGAGGATCTTCCCCCCTTCAAGCTTCGTTCCCGCATGAAACACCATGACGTCCGGATCCACCTCATCAAGCCCCCGGATCTCGAATCCCGTCTCGTACTTCCCCGGATACCCTCTCGAGGCCAAGACCACGGCCACGCAAGCCTCCTCCCTCCACTCGACCTTCACCCGATCGAGCCTTCCCTCGATCACCCCCTCCACGATGTCGAGGAGATCGGTTTTCAGGCGGGGGAGCATGGCCTGATTTTCGGGATCCCCGAAGCGGGCGTTGAATTCCAAGACCTTCGGCCCCTCTTCGGTCAGCATGAGCCCTCCGTAGAGCACCCCCTTGTAAGGCCGCCCCTCCTCCTCCAGAGCCCTCACGGCGCGCTTCAAAATCCTCTCCAAAGCCTCCTCCTGAAGCTCAGGGCCGAAGAAGGGAGGAGGGCTGTAGCTTCCCATCCCTCCCGTGTTAGGCCCCCTATCTCCCTCAAGGAGCCTTTTGTAATCGGCCGCCGGAACCATCGGGATCACCGTCCTCCCGTCGGTCAGGGCCATGAAGCTCACCTCCCTCCCCGAGAGCTTCTCCTCGATCACCACCTTATCTCCGGAAGGCCCGAAGATGCGACGGATCATGATGTCCTCCAAAGCCTTCAGGGCCTCCTCCAATGTCTCGGCCACAAAAGACCCTTTTCCTGCGGCGAGCCCGTCCGCTTTGACCACGATGGGGGCTCCCGCCTCCGCAAGATACCTCTCGGCCTCCTCGTAGGAATCGAAAGCGCGAAAGCGGGGGTGGGGTATTCCGTATTTCTCCGCAAGCTTTCTCGCAAATACTTTGCTTGTCTCTATCTCGGCCGCCGCTCTGGAGGGCCCGAAGGCTCCTATCCCCTCCCTCTCCAGAGCGTCCACAAGCCCCAAGGCCAGAGGCCCCTCGGGCCCCACGATCACGTAATCCACCCTCCTCTCCTTCGCGATCCGAACGATCCCCTCCACATCCTCGGCCCTCACGGGGAGGTTTTGGGCGATCGAAGCGGTTCCGGCGTTTCCGGGAGCGCAGAAGATCTCCTCGACTTTGGGGCTCTGGGCGAGCTTCCAGGCGATGGCGTGCTCCCTTCCCCCTCCTCCTACGATGAGCACCCGCTTCATTCCTCCCTCCCGAAAGCTCCGCTCCATTAATTTTAAATTCGGAGGAGATGAGTGCGAAGCGAAGGAGATTGGGGCAGCACAGATTGAAGGATCCAAAGATCATAGAAGATCTCGTGGAGGCCGCCGGGATCTCCTCGAATGATACGGTGGTGGAGATAGGAGCGGGCGAGGGGTGCATCACCGAGATGCTCTGCGAGCGCGCCCATCGGGTGCTCTCCTGGGAGATAGATCCGGCGCTCTTCGAGAGCGCCCGCAGGAGGCTTTCCAGATTCGGGAATCTTGAGCTTTTCTGCGAGGACGCCTTCGATTCCCCCATCCTCTCCGAGCTTTCGGATTTCGTTTTGGTCTCGAATCTCCCCTTCTCGGAATCCTCGAGGTTCGTCGAGTGGCTCTCCCGGAGCAAATTCGGGAGGGCGGC
Source organism: uncultured Dehalococcoidia bacterium (assembly GCA_964422695.1). Lineage (GTDB taxonomy): Bacteria > Chloroflexota > Dehalococcoidia > SZUA-161 > CAYRBX01 > CAYRBX01. The sequence goes on along the minus strand of CAYRBX010000060.1, from coordinate 2,098 downwards.
GGTCATCCTTCAGGAGGATTTCGCCGAAAAGCTCCTCGCTCCCCCCGGAACGAAGCTCTACAGGGCCGTTTCGGCTCTCGCTCAGATGAGCTTTTCGATGGAGAAGAGGCGGAGCATCCCTCCCCGCGCCTTCTCCCCTCCCCCCAAGGTTTACTCCGCGATCCTCACCTTCCGCCCCAAGAGGAGGTTGGGGGAGAGGGAGGCGGAGGCGCTCCGCTCCCTCTTCGCCTTCCGGCGCAAGACCTTGGGGAGGGCTTTGAGAGCGCTCCTCGGGGAGAGGGCGCGCGATCTCGCCTTGGGATTTCCCGAAGATCTCCTGAGCTTGAGGGTGGAGGAGGTGGAGGCCGAAAGGCTTTTGGAGGTGATCAAAGCTTTAACATAAGATGACCTTCGGCTCTTGAGCTTTTATCACCTCTCCTATGAGGAGCGCTTCCGGAACGAGCTTTTTGAACTCCGCAAGATCCTTCGGGGAGCACACGGCGATCATCCCTATCCCCATATTGAAGACCTCGAACATCTCCTCCTCGCTCACCTTCCCCCTCTCCCGAATGAGCTTGAAGATGGGGGGGATCTCCCAAGAGCTCTTCTCTATTCGCGCGGCAAGCCCCTCGGGGAGGATCCTTCTGAGGTTTCCCGGAATCCCTCCTCCCGTTATGTGAGCGAGCCCCTTCACGAGATGGAGGGCGGGCTTGAGGATTTTGAGATACAAGCGATGGGGGCGGAGGAGCTCCTCCCCCAGAGCCCCGCCGAGCTCGGGATAGTACCTCTCAAGCTCCCTTCTCTCCTCGCCGAAGATCTTGCGGACGAGGGAGTAGCCGTTCGTGTGAAGGCCGCTTGAGGGGAGGCCCAAGATGAGATCCCCCTCTTCGATCCTGCTCCCGTCGATGATCCTCTCCCTCTCCACAACCCCCACGATGAAGCCCACAAGATCGAGCTGTCCGGGAAGGTAAATTCCCGGCATCTCGGCCGTCTCCCCTCCGAGGAGCGCGCATCCGGCCTCCCGGCAGGCTTCGGCTATTCCGGAGATGATCTTCGGGATGAGATCTTCGGAGAGCTTTTCGGCCGCTATGTAATCGAGGAAGAATAAGGGCTCCGCTCCCAGCGCGAGGATGTCGTTTATGCAGTGGTTCACAAGATCGAAGCCCAGCCCCTCCACCTTCCCGAGGGCGAGGGCTATTTTGGTCTTCGTTCCCACCCCATCCGCGCTCGCGACCAAAACCCTCCCCTCCAAGCCCTCAAGATCGAAAAGCCCTCCGAACGGCCCCACCCCCGCGAGGACCCTCGGGCCGTAGGTGGAGCGTGCGAGATCGGCGATCTTCCCCTTTATCCTCGCGGCCGCCGCAAGATCCACTCCCGCGGCCGCGTAGGCCTTCTCCTCTCCTCTCATGAGCGGGCGGAGGCCTCCAGGGCGAGCTTATCGAACTCAAGCTGAACGGGAATCGGGTAATCTCCGGTGAAGCAGGCGAGGCAGAGCCTCTGGGGAGGAAGCCCTATGCTCCGCAGGAGCCCCTCCAAGCTCAGATATCCCAGGGAATCGGCCCCTATGTACTCTCTTATCTCCTCCACGGATTTCTGAGCGGCGATGAGCTCCGAGCGCTTGGCCATATCGATTCCGAAGAAGCAGGGGTAGCGAATGGGGGGAGAGGAGATGCGAACGTGAACTTCCCTGGCTCCGGCTTGGCGCAGGAGGGCTACGATCTTGGGGGTGGTCGTCCCCCTCACTATGCTGTCGTCTATCACCACCACCCTCTTCCCCTCCAAGATCTCCGGGAGGGGATTGAATTTCAATCTCACCCCGAGCTCGCGAAGCCTCTGATCGGGCTGAATGAAGGTGCGCCCCACGTAGCGGTTCTTCATCAGCCCCTCGGTGAAGGGGATGGAGGAGGCCTGAGCGAAGCCTATTCCGGCCGCCGTGGCGGAATCGGGAACTCCGATGACGAGATCCGCCTCCACCGGATGCTCCCTCCACAGCTCCGCTCCCATCCGCTGCCTTACGGGGTGAAGCCTCCTCCCGCACATGAGGCTGTCGGGGCGGGCGAAGTAGATGAACTCGAAGGCGCAGAGGCCTCCTCTCTCTGCCCTCCTCCCCCGGAAGCTC
>CAYRBX010000059.1:0-6170 GCA_964422695.1 uncultured Dehalococcoidia bacterium | reverse complement strand
CGCCCGCACCCCCCTCTCGGCGGCCTCCCTCAGAGCTTTGGGAACTCCCTCGGGAGGAAGGGCGATGAGGACGAGATCCGGAGTTTCCGGAAGGTGGAGGAGGGAGGGAAAAGCTCTGAATCCGAGGATCTCCTGAGCTTTGGGATTTACGGGGTAAACTCTCCCTTTAAAGCCGAAATCCCTGAGGTTCTTGACGATCATATACCCGGCCTTCCCCGGAGCGCGCGAAGCTCCGACTACGGCTATGCTCTCCGGATAGAAGAAGAGATCGAGAACGGATCGAGTTCTCCTCATCCCTCGATCTATAATAAGGCCGGAGATGCCCTCCCGCCTCATCTTCTACCTGCGCCTCCCCTGGGTGGAGAGGATGAGGGCCCAAGTGCCCGGCGCCGGGCCTCAGGAGGTGAAGATCGCCTTCATGGGAACCTCCGAGTTCGGAGAGCCCCTCCTCAGAAGGCTTGTGGAGGAGGGGTGGAGGGTCGTTGGGGTTTTCACTCAGCCCGACAGGCCCTCCGGAAGGGGGATGCGGGAAACCCCCCCTCCCATAAAGCTTGCGGCCTTAAAGCTCGGACTTCGGGTGTTTCAGCCCGCCGATCTCAAAGATCCCGAAGGGAGGAAAGCTTTGAAGGAACTCGAGCCGGATCTCATCATCGTGGCGGCGTACGGCCAGATACTGCCGGAGGAGGTGCTGGAGCTTCCGCGCTTCGGATGCCTCGTCGTTCACCCCTCCCTCCTCCCTCGCCATCGAGGCCCCTCTCCCATCCCCTTCGCGATCCTCTCCGGAGATGAGATCACGGGGGTGAGCATCATCCTCGCCGAGAGGAAGCCCGATGCCGGCCCCATACTCTCGCAGTGCGAAGTCCCCATAGAGCCCGAGGACACGACCCTCTCCCTCACCCAAAAGCTCGCATCCGAAGCGGCCGACCTCCTCTCCCAAACCCTCCCCCGCTGGATTCGGGGGGAGATCTCGCCCCGACCTCAAGAGGAGGAGAAAGCTACAAAAACAAAGAAGCTCACCAAGAAGATGGGGGAGATCGATTGGTCCTCTTCGGCCCAGGAGATCTGGAGGAAGGTGAGGGCTTTTCATCCCTGGCCCGGCTGCTTCACTCGCTGGAAGGGGAGATCGCTCAAGATCCTCAAAGCCTATCCCGTTCCGGGAGGAGAGGGGAAAGAAGCGGGCCTCGTCGTTCCCCTCGAAGGGGAGGGGGCGGGGGTTGTGACCGGAGAGGGGATCTTGAAGCTCTGTCGGGTGCAGCTTGAAGGGAGGAGGGAGCTTGAGATCGCCGAGTTCCTTCGAGGACAGAGGGATTTCGTGGGGAGCAAGCTTCCCTGCTGAATCAGAGGGGGATCACGCGGCATTTGAGCGTTCTCAAGCGGTTGAGAGCGGCGGCGATCTCAAACCTTCTGGGACGGCTGTAATCTCCGGCCGTCGATCTCACCGCCGCATCAAGCCCCTCCTCATCCATGAGCTTTTCGATTCGATCCAGAACTTCGGGAAGGGAGCGCTTTCCGTCTAAGAATCTCTCGGCGAGGTGCATGAGGATCGCCCCTATAGCTCGAACCTGCCCCGTCTCGGCGATCTGATGCACGCGCGTGAGATCGATCTCCTCCCTCCCGTATACAAGCCAATCCCTCTCCGCCTTTATCTTCGCCTTCCCTCTGGGCTTCACGCTTTCGGGAAGGGGGATGCGGAGGGAGGAGAGGGAGAAGGCGCCCGAAGGGGCTTCCGGATTTCGAATGGTGGGAAATCTCCTCGTGATCTCCCGCGCCTCCTTCGTCACATCATAAGGGCGATACCTATCCATCAAGATGACCGTATCGGCGACATCCAGATAATCGCCCGATCCCCCCATCACGAGAATCGAGGAGACGCCTTTGTCTTTGTGGAGGATCTTTACGAGATCGATGAGAGGAGTTATGGGCTCTTTGTCTTTTGAGACCAGCGATTGCATGCGGCCGTCTCGGATCAGGAAATTGGTGGCGGAGGTATCCTCATCGAAGAGCAGGACCTTCGCTCCGGCCTCCAGAGCCTCCATGATGTTCGCGGCCTGAGAGGTGCTCCCCGAAGCGTTCTGCGTCGAGAAATATCGGGTGTTCGTTCCGTCGGGGAGATCCGAAATGAAGGGGGAGATATCGACGCAGGCCACCGCCCTCCCGTCCTCCGCCCGTACAAACATGGCCGTGGGGTCGGTCACCACGAGCTCCCTTCCGTCTCCCGGGATGTGAGGGTAAACCCCCATGGCCAGGGCTTTGAGGAGCGTTGATTTCCCATGGTACCCTCCCCCCACGATGAGGGTAACTCCTTTGGGGATTCCCAATCCTCTGATCTTCCCCCGGTGAGGGGTCTCGACCACCACGGCGAGAGTGGGGGGAGAGAGGAAGGGGACGGCTTTGGGGAGCGGCCGCTCGCTCACCCCCGTCTCGCGAGGGAGGATGCTCCCGTCGGCGATGAAGGCCACGATGCCCAGCTCCGGAAGCTGCGCTCTTATGGCCTCGGCATCCTCCACGGTATCGACGTGATTCTCGACCTCCTGGGGATCGAGGGAGGAGTAGAAGAGGGAGCGATGCACCGCCCAGGGGATATCCTCTATGAGCATCTCCTCCGCCTCCTTTCCCGATATCCTCCTCCCCTTGGCCGGAAGTCCGGCGAAGAACCTCACCTCCACCCATTCGGGCGTCACCCGAGCGGCGGTGCGCTCCAAAACGGCCGGGCTCAATTCGGTGGTGCGGAAGAGCCCGCTCCTCCCCGTCCCCCTCTTGCGGCTCACCTCCTCCAGAGCTTGAGAGAACTTCCGAATGAGGAAGTCCTCCAAAGCCACCCTCCTTGCGCGATTTGAGAGGAGATGAGGGGGGAATTTGGCCACCTTCTGCGGCACCCTCACCCGGAGGTGAGAGGGGGGAGCGAAGGGATCTCCCTGAACGTGATCTATGAACAAGATGAAATCCGAGAAGGCGAAAGCTCCTTTGATCTCCATATACGCCTTGTAGCTCTTGCCGTCGAGAGAGCGAAGGAGGAAGGCGAGCTGCCTGAAGGGACGAGGGGCCTTTTTCTCCTCCATAAGAACCTTCCTCCGCTTATTTTTGGGGATTTACATCCCTCTCTCAAAGCTGTTATATTCTTGTTCCTGAGAGCATCAAGAAGGGCGGAGGGCTTTCGGATATGCTCGAATACCTCCTCTTCATGCTGCCGGCATTTATGATAATGATACTCGCTCAATCTCGCGTTCTCTCGACTTACCGCAAATACGGATCTGTTCCCAATACGAGCAGGCTCACAGGCCTCGAGGCCGCTCAGAAGCTCCTGGAGGCGTGCGGCCTTCATCGCGTGAGGATCGAAGGCGCTCCGGGCCTGCTCACCGATCATTACGACCCCAGAGGGAAGGTGCTCCGCCTCTCCCGAGGGGTGGCGAGAAGCGCTTCCGTGGCCTCTCTGGGGATTGTGGCTCACGAGATCGGCCATGCCCTTCAGGATAAGGAGGGCTATCTCCCCTTAAGGCTTCGCAACGGCCTCGTCCCTCTGGCGAACTGGGGCTCTTGGCTGGGGCTCATCTTCTGCATCACCGGCATTATCTTCGCCTACAAGGATCTTGTGCTCTTAGGCGTTATCTTCTTCAGCGCCGCCGTGGCTTTCGCTCTTATCACGCTCCCGGTGGAATTCAACGCCTCGAAGAGGGCGAAGGAGCTCCTCTATCGCGCGGGCCTCGTATCCTCTCGGGAGCTTGCGGGCGTGGAGAAGGTGCTCTCCGCGGCGGCCTTCACATACGTCGCCGCCTTCCTCTACTCGCTCTCCCAGCTCTTCTTCTTCCTCTCGGCCGGAATGGGGATGGGAGGGGAGAGCTGAATTATGGCGGGAACTTTAAGCGATATGGGGAAGATCCTGCTCATCGCAGGAGGGGTGATAGCCGGAATAGGCCTCCTGCTCCTCTTGGCTCCGCGCGTTCCATGGCTTGGGAAGCTTCCGGGAGATATCCTCATCGAGCGGAAGGATTTCACCTTCTTCTTCCCCATAATGACCTGTCTTGCGGTAAGCCTTGTTCTCACTTTAATTCTTAATCTCTTTTTCTTCCTGCGCCGGTGAAAACATATCGAACTCATACCACGGGAAGCCTTTCGCTCTCCCTTGAGGGGAGGGAGGTCGTTCTCTCCGGATGGGTTCATCGGCGTCGAGATCACGGAGGGATCATCTTCATCGACCTCCGCGACGCCGATGGGCTCGTTCAGGTGGTCTTCAATCCCGCCATCTCCCCCGAAGCGCATGAAAGAGCTCAGGAGCTGCGCAATGAGTACGTCATTCGAGTGAGAGGAAAAGTGGTGCGGCGGCCTCCCGGAACCGAAAATCCCAAGATCCCCACCGGGGAGATCGAGATCTCGGCCGAGGAGCTTGAAATACTCAATCGCTCCCGCCCCCTCCCCTTCCCCATCGCCGAGGAGAGGGATGTGGATGAAGCTCTGCGCTTGAAGTACAGATTTCTCGATCTGCGCCGTCCCAAAATGCGCCGCAATCTCATCTTGAGGCACAAGGTGATTCAGTTCATACGCCTCTTCCTCTGGGAGCGGGGATTCGTCGAGATCGAAACCCCGATTCTCATAAAGAGCACCCCGGAGGGGGCGAGGGATTACCTCGTTCCCAGCCGCCTTCATCCGGGAAGATTTTACGCCCTCCCCCAATCCCCTCAGCAGCTGAAGCAGATCCTCATGGTCGCCGGCTTCGAGAAGTACTTCCAGATCGCCCGCTGCTTCAGAGATGAAGATCTGAGAGCCGACAGGCAGCCGGAGTTCACGCAGCTCGATATAGAGATGAGCTTCGTAAACGAGGAGGATATCCTCAATCTCGTGGAGGAGCTCTTCACGAGCCTTGTGGAGCATGTGACCCCTCACAAGAAGGTCCTGAAGCCGTTCCCGCGCCTCTCCTACAGGGAATGCATGGAGAAATACGGAACGGATAAGCCCGATCTCCGCTTCGGCCTTGAGCTTCGCGATCTCTCCGATATCGCCGCCGAATCGAGCTTCGGCGTCTTCCGCAACGCCCTTGAGAGCGGAGGGGTCGTCAAGGGGTTTTGCGCTCCCGGATGCGCGGAGCTTTCGCGAAAGGAGATCTTGGAGCTCACGGAATTCGTGAAGGCGAGGGGGGCGAAGGGGCTTGTGACCATAGGGCTTGGAGGGGAGAGGGATAGAGGGCTTGAGAGCCTCTCTTCGGAGGATATAAGATCGGTGGCCGCCAAATACCTCACCCCCTCTCAAGTTCGCGCCATGGCCGAGAGGGTGGGGGCGAGGAGGGGGGATGCGATCTTCATCATCGCCGACAAACCCAAGGTGGTGAATACGGCTTTGAGCCAGCTTAGAGCCGAAATGGGAAGGAGATTGGGGCTCGCCCCCAAGGACCTTCTGGCCTTCGCCTTCATTCTCGATTTCCCGCTCCTTGAGTGGAATGAGGAGGAGGGGAGATGGGAGCCCATGCACCATCCCTTCACCGCTCCGGTGGAGGAGGACATCCCCCTTCTCGATACGGATCCCGGGAAGGTGAGAGCAAGGCATTATGATTTCGTCTGCAACGGCTGCGAGCTTTCGAGCGGCTCCATAAGAATTCACAGGCGGGAGGTTCAGGAGAAGATCTTCAGGCTTCTGGGTTATTCGGATGAGGAGATGAGGGAGAAGTTCGGAGCGCTTCTGGAAGCTCTGGACTTCGGAGCGCCGCCTCACGGCGGGATCGCTCCCGGAATAGACAGATTGGTGATGCTGCTCGCCGATGAGGAGGATATACGCGAGGTCATAGCCTTCCCCAAGACCAAGAGCGGAGCCGATCTCCTCTTCGGAGCTCCGGCTCCCGTGACTCAAGAGCAGCTCGATGAGCTTCACATCTCCCTCAGGGAAGGAGGGTGAGAGAGATGCCGCAGGTGATGGAGGAGATAAGGAGGATAGGAATTCACAGCCATATAAGGGGATTGGGGCTCGATCATCGCACCCTCAATCCCCTCCCCATAGCGGACGGGCTTGTGGGGCAGATCGAAGCCCGAAAGGCGGCCGGCCTCATGGTCGAGCTCATTCGAAGGGGGAGGAGGGCCGGGCACGGACTTCTCCTCGCGGGCCCCGTGGGAACCGGGAAGACCGCCATAGCTTTGGGAATGGCGAGGGAGCTCGGAAGAGGAGTTCCCTTCGTCTCCATCTCCGGC
>CAYRBX010000058.1:0-6380 GCA_964422695.1 uncultured Dehalococcoidia bacterium | reverse complement strand
AAGACCACTCCGCGCAGGTTCTTGAAGAGAGCCGCCCATTCCGCGATCGAAATCCGGAATTGCGGATTTCGTGACTGCTCTTCACAAGCTCGACTTCTAACGATCTCCTTCATATCTTCCTCGCATCTCCGCCATTATCCGCTTGGCCGTCGCCAGGAAGCTTTCGCCCTCCGCAAATCCCTCTTCTCTTGAGCGCTCGCTCTTCTCCTCAACCCTCTCCTCCGGGGCTTTCGCCTCCGCGACCTCCTGAGGGGCGATGGGCTTGACCTCAATTAGCTTCGCCCCTCTCTTCTTCGCCTCATGCACCATTATTTTCACATAATCGGAAGCTCCTTTGAGCTTCTCCATCTCGCTGAGGGTGTAGATGATGGAGCCCGGAGGAGCGAGCTTCGCCCACTCCTCATCCCAAGCGAAGTAAACCTCATCCCCCATATACTCCATGAGGATGAGCTTGACCTCTCCGTCGCCGTCCGAGATCCCCTCTATGTAATCCCTTCTCGTATAAGTTCTCTGCATCTCGGCCCGAAGAACTTATACTTCTCCTCCGCAGTCCGCATCAACCGGAAGGGTAGTCCGGACATTGCGGCGGATATAATTGGGAGATGTTCGGAGAGGAGAGGCGGAAGCTCCTGAAGCTGAAGGAGATCTTGAAGGAGATGGGCTCGGCGCTCGTGGCCTTCTCCGGGGGAGCGGATAGCGCCTTCCTCCTCAAGGTGGCGAGAGATGTGCTGGGAGAGAGGGTTGTGGCGGCCACGGCGAGATCCCCCATCTTTCCGGATCGGGAGTATCGGGAGGCGGAGAGCATAGCGAGAGAATTGAAGGTGAGATTGATCCCCGTTTTCACTTCCGAGCTCTCCAAGCCCGAGTTCGTTCGCAACGATCCCGAGCGCTGTTACTGGTGCAAGCGAGAGCTCTTCGAGAGATTGAGCGAGATCGCCCGAAGGGAGGGCGTGAGATGGATTGCGGACGGCACGAACTCTGAAGATCTCCTGGACTTCAGGCCGGGGAGGAAGGCGGCTTTGGAGTACGGGGTGAGAAGTCCGCTGAGCGAGGCGGGTTTGACCAAAGATGAGATAAGAATTCTCTCCCGGGAATTGGGACTTCCCACTTGGAATAAGCCTCCCTTCGCCTGCTTGGCGACGCGCATTCCCTACGGGGTGCCCATCTCCGAGGAGATCTTGGAGAGGGTGAACAGAGCTGAGGAATTCCTCCTCTCCTTGGGCTTTCGGCAGGTGAGGGTGAGGCATCACGGGGAGATAGCCCGAATCGAGGTGGAAATCGAGGATATGAACGCCTTGATCCTCCGCCGAAATGAGATCGCGGAGCATTTGAGGAAGCTCGGCTACACTTACATCACTTTGGATCTCGAAGGCTATAGGAGCGGAAGCCTCAATCGTTCACTCCAGAAGGGCAAGAACGCGAGCGGGAGAGCCGCTCGCCCCCTCGATCTTTAGGGGGAGGGCGATGAGCTCGAATTTCGCCCCCAAGAGCCTCCCGAGCTCGCAGAGGTTTTCGATGATGAGGATATCGCGAGCGAGGAAAATCTTGTGAGCCGGGAAATCTCGCGAATCGGGGGGATCGATGCTCGGAGCGTCGATGCCCACCACATTGATCTTCCTCTCGGCGAGAGCTTCCGCCGCTTCCGGGGAGAGGCCGGGAAATTCGGAGAGGTAGGAGGGATCGCCCCTCCTCTCCCCGAAGCCCGTGTAGAGCAGGACGGCCATCCCCTCCTCTATCTCCTCCCATCCCTCCTTCTCCCTCAGCTCCTCAAGGCTTATGATCTTCCCCCTTCCCGAAAGAGGCCCCAGAACTCTCGCCGGCAGGATGAATTTCTCAAGCGGAAGCTCGTGCGCCTTCTTTCCGTGGGCGAGGAAGTGATAAGGAGCGTCTATATGAGTCGCGACGTGAGTGGGAGCGAAGAGCACTTCGGCCTCGAAGCCCCACACATCTCTCCTCTCCCAGGGGAGAATGCGAACTTGAGGGTAGACGGGGAAGTTGGAAGTCCTCTCGGAGATCTCCTGCGTGAGGTCTATGATCTTCCGGGCCATCTCACCTGAAGAACTCCTCGATATCCTTCACGATCTCCTCCTTATCCTTCTCGGTCAGAGGCTCCGGCTCTCCCTCGGCCTCGAGGCTCTCGATGTAGCGCAGGAATTCCCCGGCCTCCTCCCTATCCCTCAGCCCCTCAAGCCACCTCTCGATCTCCTCCTCCTCCCTGGCGATGAGGGGATCGAGATCCGAGAGATCCAAGGATAAATCGAGAAGCGAGGTCAGAGCTCTGGCGAGAGCTCTGCACGCTTTCAAATTCGCCGTGGTGTACTTCGGGATCTCGGCGAGAAGGCCCACGACCTCCATCCCCCTCTCCATCGCGGCGGCGAGAAGCCAGGAGAGGAGGTTGTAGGCGAAATTGATGGGAGGAGCCGGAGGGATGCCCTTTCGCTTCAGGAATTCGACGAGCATATAGTCGCTTGCCATTCCGAAGATCGCGGGCTCGGCTCTGTGGGAGACGTCGGCGACGAAAGCTCCGGGGATGTAAAGCCTTCGAACGCCGAGGTGCTGAGCGAAATCCACAACCCTTCGGGCGAAATCCAGCCCCTTTCCCGGAAGGGGATGGGCGTTTCCGATGAAGAAGATGATATCCCTCTCCTCCCCCCTCCCCCAGTAGAATTTGTTCTCCGGCTCCTCCTCAACCCCGAAGGGCTTCAGGATCACCACCCCGTCCTCGAGCGAGAATTCGTAGGGGGGAATGAAGGGGTCGAGAGCGCGGATCTCCGCGAAGAGCTCGGCTTTGAGCTTGTTTTTGAGATAGCTTGCCGTTCTCAATCCCACATCAGCCGTTCCCGGCGCTCCCGCTATGAGGACGGGATCTCTGAGATCGGGGAGGAAGAGGAGCCTCACATCCCTCATTCGCGCTCCTCCGTTTATTTGGTGCGATCCTCCACGCCGGCGGCCAGAGCGGCTTGAGCGGCCGCGAGGCGCGCCGCCGGAACGCGGAAGGGGGAGCAGCTCACGTAATCAAGGCCTGCTTTATGGAAGAAGCGAATGCTCTCGGGATCTCCCCCGTGCTCTCCGCAGATTCCCACTTCCAAATTGGGATTTGCGGCCTTTCCGGCTCTTGTGGCCTCCTCGACGAGCCTTCCCACGCCCTCCACATCGAGGGTCTGGAAGGGGTTCTTTTCGAGAATCCCCATCTTGGTGTAGGGCATGATCACCTTCCCCTCGGCGTCATCTCGGGAGAATCCGAAGACCATCTGGGTGAGATCGTTGGTTCCGAAGGAGAAGAAATCGGCCACTTTGGCTATCTCGGAGGCGGTGAGAGCGGCCCTCGGGGTTTCGATCATGGTGCCGAAGCTGTAATCGACCTCCATTCCCTGCTCCTCCATCACCTTCCGGGCCACGCTCTCAAGCCTCTCCCTTATCCACCGGAGCTCGTTCACATGAGAGACGAGGGGGATCATGATCTTCACCCTCACCGGCTTCCCCCTCCTCTTGACCTCGCAAGCCGCCTCGATTATCGCCCTCGTCTGCATCTCTATGATCTCCGGATAGAGAATGCCGAGCCTGCAGCCTCGAAGGCCCATCATGGGATTGGCCTCTTTGAGGCTTCGGACGACGCTCAGTATCTTCTCCTTCTCCGAAAGCTCCCTTCCGGCCTCTTCGGATTCCCTGGCTTTCTCTCGGAGCTCGAAGATCTCGGCGAGGAGCTCATCGTAATTGGGGAGGAATTCGTGAAGCGGGGGATCGATGAGCCTTATGACCACCGGACGCCCTTCCATGACCTCGAAGATCCCCTCGAAATCCCCTCTCTGGAGGGGGAGGAGATGATCCAGCGCCTCTTTCCTCTCCTCGGGCGTTTGCGCCATGATCATCTTCTGAACCCAGGGGAGCCTGTCCGTCTCCATGAACATGTGCTCGGTGCGGCAGAGGCCGATGCCCTCGGCTCCGAATTCCACAGCTCTCCTCGCATCTCTGGGATAATCGGCGTTCGCCCAGACGCCCAACCTCCTTATCTCATCGGCCCACCTCAGGAGCTCCGAAAGCTCCCTCTCCTCCTCGAGCTTGGGCTCCAAAGTGGGAATGGCGCCGGCGAACACCTCTCCGGTATCCCCGTCGATGGAGATCTCATCGAACTCCCTCACGATCTTCCCGTTCACTTCGAAGAGCCTTCGCTCGACGTCCACCTTTATCTCCTCGCATCCCACCACGCAGGGAAGGCCCAGGCCTCTCGCCACCACGGCCGCATGGCTCGTCATCCCTCCTCGCTGAGTGAGAATCCCCTTGGAGGCGAGCATTCCGTGAACATCATCGGGAGTGGTCTCGGGTCGCACCAGAATCACCCTCTTCCCCGCCCTCCCGAGCTCCTCGGCCTTATCCGCATCGAAGACCGCGATGCCGCTCGCGGCTCCGGGAGAGGCGTTAACGCCTCTGGCGAGAAGCCTTCCCTCTCTGATCGCCTTCTCCTTCTCCTGCGGATCGAAGCGGGGGACGAGGAGCTGAGTGATCTGCTGGGGCTCCACTCGAGCGATCGCCTCCTCCTTGGAGATCAAGCCCTCCTTCGCCATATCGACGGCGATCTTCACCGCGGCTTTGGCGGTTCGCTTCCCCGCTCTGCACTGAAGGATGTAGAGCTTCCCCCTCTCGACGGTGAACTCGATATCCTGCACATCCCTGTAATGCCGTTCGAGGATCTCGCATACTCTCTCGAATTGCTTGTAAATTTCGGGATCCCGCTTCTTGAGCTCGGAGATCTTCATGGGAGTGCGAATTCCGGCCACCACATCCTCGCCCTGAGCGTTGACGAGGTACTCTCCGTAGATCTCCTTCTCTCCCGTCGCCACATTGCGGGTGAAGGCGACTCCGGTTCCGGAATCCTCTCCCATATTCCCGAAGACCATGGTCTGAATGTTCACAGCCGTTCCGAGATCATGAGGTATTCCGTAGAAATTGCGATAATCCACAGCTCGCTTGTTGTTCCAAGATCGGAAGACGGCTTCGATGGCGAGCCTCAATTGCTCCCAGGGATCTTCGGGGAACGGCCTTCCGAGCTCGCTTTCGATGAGCTTCTTGTATTCCTCGCAGATCTCCTTGAGATCTTCGGCGGAAAGCTCGATATCGTATTTCGCGCCCCTCTCCTCCTTCTTCCTCTCCAGAATCTCCTCAAATCTGGAGCGATCCAAATTGGGCTTCTCCCCATCGGGGCGGGTGAACAAATTGGAGAGGACGACATCCGAGAAGATGGAGAGGAAGCGGCGATAAGCATCATAAGCGAACCTCTCATCTCCTGTGAGCTCCGCAAGCCCTCTCACCGTCTCATCATTGAGGCCCAAATTCAAAACTGTGTCCATCATCCCCGGCATGGAGAATTTGGCGCCCGATCTCACCGAAACGAGAAGAGGGTTTTTCGGATCTCCGAATTTCCTCCCCGTCTTCTCCTCCAAGACCTTCATCTTCTCCTTCACTTCATCCATAAGCCCTTCGGGAAGTCTGCCTGTGGCGAGATATTCCCTGCAGGCTTCGGTGGTGATGGTGAAGCCCGGAGGAACGGGAAGGCCGATTCTCGTCATCTCGGCGAGGTTCGCTCCTTTCCCCCCGAGGAGATCTCTCATATCCTTATTTCCCTCTTCGAAGAGGTAAACGCGCTTTTTGGCCTGAATCATGCTCTCACCCCTTTTTCGGAATTCATCCGAGGCGGTCTTACATTATATCTTGTTATCGAGATCGAGGTCAAAGCCGAATCAGGTGGGGAAATCGAAAGGAGGAATGGGGGGAAGGCGGCGTTTGTGCTCGCTCCTCCTCCTCATCTCCTCTATCTTCCTCCTGATCTCCTCCCTCCCCTCTCCCGTGAGGAGGTACCGGTCGAGCTCCCCGTAGGTCAGGCCCATCTCCCCCTCATCGGTTTGCCCCTCCCACAATCCGGCGGAGGGAGGCTTTGCGATGATCTCCTCGGGAATTCCCAGATATCGGGCGAGCTCCCTCACTTGAGTTTTGACGAGCCCGCCCAAGGGAAGGAGATCCACCCCTCCATCTCCGTATTTGGTGAAATACCCCACTTCGCGCTCGCTCCTGTTTCCGGTTCCCACGACGAGATACCCGAGGATATTGGCCAAGTAGTAGAGGACGATCATGCGAAGGCGGGGTTTGAGGTTCGCTTCGGCTATCTTCTTCCTCTCCTCATCGGCCGGGATTTCGGGAAGAGCTCTCCTCAAGATCTCGAAGGCCTCATCCAGAACCACGGTGATCGTGGGGATTCGGAATTTCTCGGCGACCATTCGCGCATGCCTCACATCTTCGGGATCGCTGAAGCAGGGCATTATGACTCCGAGCATCTCGTCGCCGAAAGCCCTCCGGCAGAGAACCGCCACCACCGAGGAGTCGAGCCC
>CAYRBX010000057.1:0-6397 GCA_964422695.1 uncultured Dehalococcoidia bacterium | reverse complement strand
GTTCCCTTTTTTGGCGAGGGCAAAGGTTCAATTAAGCCTTCCGGCTTCATTCAAGGCGCGCTCTAAGAGCCCACTTCAATACTTGTAGTCCTAAATGACAACTGACCTTTGCTTTGCGAGCCGGACTTTTTCAAGCTTACTGATGAATCGGACATGAGCTAAGGAGCTCTTGTCCTTCGAAACCACAAGACGTACAGCGAAACAGGCTTACGAGACGGCTCCTTCATATGGGGGATCTCGGCTCCTGCAAGCCGGGGGCTTGGAAGCTCGTGGCGGATGGCTTTTCGAGGCTCGATAACTCCATGCCTACAAACACTTCGGGAGACCTCAGGTGCAAAGAGCATCCCGTGGGAACCAAGCCAGATCTCAGGGTGGAATGAACTCCGCTTCTTGCTTTCGAACCTGCTCCCTGATCTCAAAGCGATTTCATAAGGCCTTCTTTGACTTTAGCTTGTGGAGGATGTAATTTACGGGAGGAGAGAGGATGAACAAGAAGGGGAGGGAGGTCAGGAAGAAACATCATAAGAAGCAGAAGAAGCTCAAGATACGCCGGCAGCTCCTGGCGAAGGGGATAAACATCATGGAGAAGCCGGCATGGGAGAGGCACCTCTACTACCTCTTCGGAGATCTCGAGGAGCTGAGGGAGCACTTCGCCAAACGTGAAAGCGGAGTGCAAGAGGGGAAAACGGAGTGAGGAGCGGGGGGATCTTCCCCTCATGATCTCCTCCCTTCTGAGACCGGAGGCCTTTCCCCATTCCCCCGAGAGCGTAGAGCTCATACAAACTCAGATCTCCTTCGTGCTCCTCGCCGGGGAATTCGCTTACAAGATCAAAAAGCCCGTTGATTTCGGCTTCCTCGATTTCAGCACTTTGGAGAAGCGCTTTCACTACTGCAGCGAGGAGGTGAGGCTCAACAGGCGCCTCTCCCCGGAGCTTTATCTCGGGGTGGTTCCCATCACGAGGAGGGGAGGGGATTTCTTCCTGGAGGGGGAGGGGGAGCCGGTCGAATTCGCGGTCAAAATGCGAAGGCTCCCTCAGCACAGAATGCTGGATGTGCTCCTGCAGGAGGAGAAGGCCTCCCCCGAGATGCTGGAGGAAGTGGCTTCGGTGGTGAGCCGCTTTCACGAGAAGGCCTTCTGCTCTCCCGAAATCCTGAGGTTCGGCGAGATCTCGGTGATCAGAGGGAATATAGAGGAGAATTTCGCTCAGACGGAGGAGTACAAAGGGGTGACGATCTCCGAAGAGGATTACGATCTCCTGAAGGAATATTCTTTCGATTTCCTGAAGCGAAATGTTCCTTTATTCGAGAGGAGGATAAAGGAGAGGAGGATCAGAGATTGTCATGGAGATCTTCACGCAGCGCATATCTGCTTTGCCGATAAGATCTACATTTTCGATTGCATTGAATTCAACGATCGCTTCCGCTATTCTGATGTGGCTTGTGAGATCGCCTTCCTGTCCATGGATCTCGATTTCTGGGGTTATCCGGCTTACTCGGAGGCTTTCGTGAGAGCTTACGTGAGGGAGACGCGAGATGAGGATCTCCTCGAATTGCTCGATTTCTACAAATGCTATCGCGCTTACGTGAGGGGGAAGGTGGAGGGCTTCAAATTGAAGGATCCCGCCATCCCGGCGGAGGAGAAGGAGAGAGCTCTGAGGCGAGCAAGGAGGTATTTTGATCTCGCCTCATTTTACGTCCGTCCCAGAAGGCCTCTGCTCCTCGTGCTCTGCGGCCTTATAGGAACGGGGAAGACCACGGTGGCCGAAGCGCTCGGCAGGAGGCTCGGAGCTCCTGTCATCTCCTCGGATCGGGTGCGAAAGGAGCTCGCGGGCATTCCCCCCACGGAGCCGAGGTTTGAGGAATTCGGGAAGGGGATTTACTCTCCCGATTTCTCCAAGAGGACTTACGAGAAGATGTTCGAGGAGGCCGAGAGGTGCTTGAGGGAGGGGAGGACGGCGATCTTAGATGCTTCCTTCAGGAAGAGGGAGGAGAGGTTGAGAGCGAGGGAGCTCGCCCGAAGGGCAGGGGCCGGGTTCCTCGCCGTGGAGTGCAGATGTCCGGAAGAGGAGATCCTGCGTCGCCTTGAGGAGAGGAGGAGAGGAGTCGCCGTCTCCGACGGCCGCCCGGAGCTCCTGCCCGACATCAAGAGGGATTTCGAGGAGATCGCGGAGCTCCATCCTTCGGAGCATCTCGTGGTTGACACGAGGAGGGAGGTGGGCGATATAGCTTTTGAGATCTGGGGGGAGATAATCAGGGGGAGGGGAGAGAGGAGATGAGATTCGATGTGAAGGATCCGAAGCTCGCCCCTCAGGGGAGGGCGAGGATAGAGTGGGCATCTCGAGAGATGCCCGTGCTCGGCATGCTCTTCAGGAGGTTCTCGGAGGAGAAGCCCCTTGAGGGCGTAAGGATCGCCGGATGCCTTCATATAACCACGGAGACCGCGAATCTCGCAAGGGTTCTCAAAGCCGGAGGGGCGGAGATCGCCCTCTGCGCCTCCAACCCCATGAGCACGCAAGATGAGGTGGCCGCCGCTCTCGTGGAGGAGGGGATCTCCGTTTTCGCCATAAGAGGGGAGGATACGCGAACATACTACGAGCATATACAATCGGCTCTGGATATAAGGCCTCATATAACTCTGGATGATGGAGCCGATCTTCAAGTCACCGTTCACAAATCCCGGCGCGATCTCCTCTCCGATATCATCGGCGGAACCGAGGAGACCACGACGGGTGTGTACCGGCTGCGGAATATGGAGAGGGAAGGGGAGCTCGCCTATCCGATCATAGCCGTAAATGAAGCTCGAACCAAATACCTCTTCGATAATCGATACGGAACGGGTCAGAGCACCATAGACGGAATCACAAGAGCTACCAATATCCTCTGGGCCGGCAAGAAGGTCGTCGTCTGCGGTTACGGGTGGTGCGGGCGGGGGGTAGCCAATAGGGCGAGAGGCCTCGGAGCTCGGGTGATCGTAGTCGAAGTTGATCCGATAAAAGCTCTTGAAGCGGTAATGGACGGCTTTGAGGTGATGCACTCTCTCGAAGCGGCTGAAATAGGCGATATCTTCATTACCGTAACCGGAAACATAAATGTGCTCGATAAAGAACATTTCATTCGAATGAAAGATGGAGCTATTCTCGCAAATAGCGGTCATTTCAATGTTGAGATAAATATCAAAGCTCTTGAAGAATTGGCGAGAGAAAAAAGGCAAATTCGAAATCATATCACCGAATACCTCCTTGAAGGGGAGAAGAGATTATACCTTCTGACCGAAGGGAGGTTGGTTAATCTCGCGGCGGCAGAAGGGCATCCTTCAAGCGTTATGGATATGAGCTTTGCCAATCAAGCTCTCTCCATCGCTTATCTCGTTAAAGAGGGAAAGAATCTGGCTCCCAAAGTTTATCCTGTTCCTCCTCATATAGATGAGGAGGTGGGAAGGCTCAAACTTCTCTCAATGGGGATACAAATCGATACCTTGACGAAAGAGCAAGAGGAATATCTGAGAAGCTGGGAGAGGGGGACATGAGGGAGCAAAAAGGAGAGAGAATGGATTTCTTCACTTCTCCTTCCTTCCTCTTGAGCTCCGAATCCGTAACCGAAGGGCACCCGGATAAGCTCTGCGATCTCATCTCCGATGCCGTTTTGGATGCGATCCTCGCCGAAGATCCGGCGGCGAGAGTAGCTTGCGAGACCATGGTAACTGCCGGAATAGTGATGGTGATGGGGGAGATCACCACAAAAGCAAGAATTGATTTTCCTCAAATCGTCCGGCAGGTAGTGAGAGATGTGGGATATACGAAATCGCGGTACGGATTTACTTATGAAACCTGCGGGGTTATCATCGCTTTAAAGCAGCAATCTCCCGATATAGCTTTAGGAGTAGATCAATCTCTGGAATCAAAAGAGGGCACGGCTAAAGATGAATGGGATCTCATAGGAGCCGGAGATCAGGGAACGGTTGTCGGATTTGCTTGCAACGAAACCCCTCAATTCATGCCCCTCCCTATAATTCTGGCTCATAAGCTCTGCCGGCGCCTTGCGGAGGTGCGCAAATCCGGAATACTTCCATACCTTCGTCCCGACGGCAAATCTCAAGTAACCGTGGAGTATTCTTACGGCGTTCCGAAGAGAATTGATTCTATTGTGATAGGAGCGCAGCATGATGAAGATGTGGCGATCGAAGAGCTCAGAGGGGATATCATCAAATATGTGGTGAAGCCGGTGATCCCCGAGGAGCTTCTCGATGAACACACGAAATTTTACATCAACGCCACCGGAAGATTTGTAATCGGGGGGCCGATGAGCGATACAGGAGCTACGGGAAGGAAGATCCTCGTTGATACTTATGGGAGTTTGGTGAGGCATGGCGGGGGATGCTTTTCGGGAAAGGATCCGACCAAAGTGGATCGCTCCGGAGCTTATATGGCTCGATATGCCGCGAAGAACATCGTGGCCGCAGGACTTGCCGATCGAATAGAAATTCACGTTTCCTACTGTATAGGAGTTGCTCGCCCTCTATCCATAACCGTTGAGACTTTCGGAACCGGAAAAGTTCCGGATGAGGTGATTCTCGAGCTGGTAAAAAAGCATTTCGATTTTCGCCCGGCCGCCATAATCGATATACTTAATTTGCGAAGGCCTATTTACCGTCCGGTGGCGGCTTACGGCCATTTCGGCCGGGATGATCTTGATCTTCCTTGGGAGCGCTTGGATAAAGCTGAGATTTTGCACAAAGAAGCGGGAATTTGAGGAGAGGATAGGAGATGGTCGAGACACACACAATTCAACTTCAAACAGAGGGAAGAAGTCACATTATAGATATCACCTCCAGAGTTAAGGAGATAGTGGAAAGAAGCAAGATCGATTCCGGAATCGTAACCATATTTGTTAAAGCTTCGACCGCCGCTTTGATGATAAACGAAAATGAAGCGGGCCTTCTCTCCGATTTCTCCGCCTTAATGGAGGATCTCGTTCCTCAAGGAAGGAATTACAAGCATGATTTGAAATGGGGAGAATCAAATGCTCACTCTCATCTTCGCTCCATTCTCACGGGCCATTCGCTCACCATTCCCCTGGTCGGGAAGAAATTGACGTTGGGGACTTGGCAGCAGATATTCCTCATAGATTTCGATATCCGCCCCCGGACAAGAGAAGTGGTGATTCAGATAATCGGGGAGAAGGAAGGAGCTTGAGATTTCTCGAGAAGATCGTCGATCAGACCAGAAAGAGGATAGAGGAGAGGAAGGCGCGAGTCCCGCTCTCGAAGCTCGAGGAGGAGATCTCCCACCTCCCCCCTCCTCGAGATCTCGCCGCGGCCCTCTCGGGCTTCGGGATCAAGCTCATCGCGGAGGTGAAGAGAGCATCCCCCTCGAAGGGCTCTCTCCGCGATGATCTTGATCCGGGAAGGCTCTCGCGAATTTACGCCGAAGCCGGTGCGGCGGCCATCTCGATCCTCACGGAGCCGCATTTCTTCCGGGGGAGCTTTGAGGATCTCCGCGCGGCTCGGGAGCAGACGGATCTGCCCCTTCTCTGCAAGGACTTCATCTTGGATCCCTATCAGCTATTCGAGGCGAGATCCTGGGGGGCGGATGCGGTTCTGCTCATCGCTCGCATCCTCCCTCCACGAGATCTCGAGGATCTTTTGGGGATCGCGAGGGAGCTCGGGATGAGGTGCCTCGTCGAAGTGCACACTCAATCTGAGCTTGAGATCGCGCTTGAGAGCGGCGCCGAGATCATAGGCGTGAACAACAGAGATCTCGACACCTTCGAAGTCGATCTCGGAACGACCTTCTCGCTCCTCCCCCTCATCCCGGAGGACAGGATCGTGGTGAGCGAGAGCGGCATTCGCTCGAGGGAGGATGTGAGGAGGCTTGAGGAGGCCGGAGCG
This sequence comes from uncultured Dehalococcoidia bacterium, assembly GCA_964422695.1. Lineage (GTDB taxonomy): Bacteria > Chloroflexota > Dehalococcoidia > SZUA-161 > CAYRBX01 > CAYRBX01. Next base: position 510 of record CAYRBX010000057.1, on the reverse strand, counting down.
AACGCGATCCTCGTGGGGGAGGCTCTCGTTACAAGCTCGGATCCCGAAGGTAAAATAAAAGAGCTCTTGGGATTCGGGCGAGAGGCGGGTTTGGGAGTTGAGGATAAGGGTAAAGGTCTGCGGGATCACGAACCTCCTCGACGCCGCCGCCGCGGCGGAGCTGGGAGCTGATGCTCTGGGCTTCATCTTCGCTCCGAGCCCCCGGCGCATCTCCCCCGAGCGGGCCAAGAGGATAGCGGAAGCCCTTCCTCCCTTCGTCTGCAAGGTGGGCGTTTTCGTCGATGAGGATCCGGAGGAGATCTTGAGAGTGAAGGAATTATGCGGCCTCGATCTCGTTCAGCTTCACGGCGATGAGAGCCCGGAGCTGTGCGCGAGATTGTGGCCGGCCGTGATAAAGACCTTCACCCCTCGCAACCTCCCCCCTCCGGAGAAGCTCTCCGAATACAGAGCGAGAGCTTTTCTCATCGATCGGGAGAAGGGCGGGGGGGAGCCTTTGGAGGAGGTGTGGAG
>CAYRBX010000056.1:0-6732 GCA_964422695.1 uncultured Dehalococcoidia bacterium | reverse complement strand
CATGGACGCTTGGGAGTACTTCGAGAAGGCGGGGGAGGCTTTCGATGTCGCGATCTTGGATTTCTCCGATCCCGTTCCCGAAGGCCCCTCCGTTCGGCTTTTCACCCGGGAGTTCTTCGGCATGGTAGAAAGCAAGCTCAGAGAGGAGGGGATTGTCGTCCTTCAAGCCGGCCCCGCATCCGCCGGATTTGCGGATCTCCTCGCCTCCGTGGTCTCCACGCTTCGCACGATCTTCCCCGTGGTCAATTACTACAGCGCCGAAGTCCCCTCCTTCGGGGGGGAGTGGGGCTTCGCTCTGGGCTCCAAGAAGCACGATCTCTTCTCCCTCTCGCCCGAGGAGGTGGCCTTGAGGATAAGGGAGAGGGTAAGAGGGGAGCTCAAGTTCTACGATGAGATAACGCACAGGAGGTTCCTCTCCCCTCCCAAACACCTCCGGGAGGCCGTGAGGGAGGAGATCACATGAACGCGGCGCAGAAGATCTTGGAGGATCTCAATCCGGCGCAGAGAGAGGCGGCGGAGACGGCGAGCGGGCCTCTGCTCGTCCTCGCCGGCCCGGGAAGCGGGAAGACGAGGGTGATAGCTCATCGCATCGCTTATCTCATAAAGGTTGTGGGAATACCCCCCGCAAGAATCCTCGCCGTCACCTTCACCAACAAGGCCGCTCAGGAGATGCAGGAGAGGATTTCAAATCTTGTGGGAGAGGATGTTCGGGATATCACCTTGGGCACATTTCACAAGATAGCGGCGAGATTCCTCCGAGCGGACGGCTCCCGGATAGGGCTCGATCCGCATTTCGTGATCTACGATGAGGAGGATCAGCTCGATCTTGTGAGGAGAGCGCTTGAGGATCTCGATTTGGATCCGGCTCATTTCCCCCCCAAGAACATAAAGCAGGCGATCTCGGCGGCCAAAGTCCGCCTCATCGGGCCTTACGAGTACGAGCCCTCTCATTACTTCGAGGAGATCGTGAAGAGAGTTTACCTGAGATATCAGGAATTGCTGGAACAATCCAACGCTCTCGACTTCGATGATCTCCTGATGAAAGTGGTGGAGCTTCTGAGAAGAAATCCCGAGGTTCTGGCCAAATACCAAACTCGATATCTTCATGTGCTCATCGATGAATTTCAAGACACAAATTACGCTCAGTATATGTTCGCCAAATTGGTAAGCGGAAAACACAGAAATCTCTGTGTGGTCGGAGATCCCAATCAATCGATTTATTCATGGAGATATGCGGATCTCCGCCATATTCTCGATTTCGAGAGGGATTTCCCGGATGCAAAAGTCGTTTATCTTGAGCAGAATTATCGCTCAACTCGCATTATCTTGGAAGTCGCAAATGAGCTCATAAAAGCCAATGAGGATCGCAGGGATTTGCGCCTCTGGACGGAGAATGAAGAGGGAGAGCCTGTGGTGATTTACGAAGCCGAAAACGAACATGATGAGGCGAGATTCGTCGCTTCGGAAGTGGAGAGGCTTCTGAGAGAGGGGTATGAGCCCAAGGATATCGCCGTGATGTACAGAGCCAACGCTCAATCGAGAGTTCTGGAGGAAGCCTTCCTTCGCTACGGAATTCCCTACAGGATCGTGGGGGGAATTAGATTCTATGAGAGGCGGGAGATAAAAGATCTTCTGGCGTATTTGAGATTGCTCGTCAACCCCTGCGATGAGACGAGCTTTTTGCGGATCATCAACACCCCCCCTCGCGGCATAGGGCCCAAGACCGTCGGGGAGATTGTGAAGCTGGCGCGGAAGGAGGGAAGGCCGCTCTTCGAGATCCTCGAGCTCGTGGCGGAGGGGAGGAGGAGGGCGGATATCGCCCCCCGATCCCTCCGCTCCCTTCAGCAATTCCACAAGCTCCTTCAGGAGCTTCGGAGGAGAGCGGAGGAGAAGCCCGTAAGCGAGCTCCTCAAGGAGATCATCGAGCTTGTGGATTACAGAGCTTACATTCTGAACGCGGAGAGGGGGGAGGAGAGGTGGGAGAACGTCTTGGAGCTCCTGACCGTCGCGGAGGCCTTCAGGGACATCCCGGCGAGGGAGGGAATCCCCCTGCTCTTGGAGAATGCGGCTCTCATCTCCGATGTGGACGAGCTCGATGAGAGGGCGAATGCCGTAACTTTGATCACCCTTCATCAAGCCAAGGGGCTCGAATTCCCCGCCGTGTTCATCGTGGGGGCCGAGGAGGGCTTGCTCCCTCACTACAAATCCCTCTCCTCGAAGGAGCAGATCGAGGAGGAGAGGAGGCTCTGCTATGTGGGGATAACTCGAGCGAAGAAGAAGGTGTACCTCTCCTATGCGCTCCGCCGCAGCACGATGGGGGGAAGCTTTTGCTCCACTCCCTCCCGATTCCTTCAGGAGATCCCCGAGCACCTCACCACCTCGCCCGCATACGGGGGGGCCCCGAGGCGCTGCGGGGCGGGGAGAGTTCCTCCCGCCTACAAAGCCGGAGATCGGGTATATCATGCTAAATTCGGAGAGGGAGTGATACTCGAATGCGTTCCCATCCCCGGCGATTACGAGATCACCGTCTTCTTCGAGGGAGGCGCCGGAGTGAAGAAGCTCCTCGCAAGCCTCGCCCCCATGAGGAAGATCTGAAGGAGAGGTTCGGAAGATGAAGAGGAGGATTGACGGAAGGGCGCCGGATGAGGTGAGGAATGTGAGGATAATCCCCGGATATATCGAGGTGGCCGAGGGGTCCGCTCTAATCGAGCTCGGGAGGACGAGAGTGCTCTGCACGGCCACGGTTGAGGAGAGGGTGCCCCCTTTCCTCAAGGGGAGGGAGACGGGATGGGTCACCGCCGAGTACGGAATGCTCCCTCGATCCACTCCGAACCGCATAGCTCGGGATATAACCGGGAAGGCCGCGGGGAGAGCTTATGAAATTCAGCGGCTTATAGGGAGATCGCTGAGGGCTGCGGTGAATTTGGAAGATCTCGGAGCCAGAACCATAACCATCGATTGCGATGTCCTGCAAGCCGACGGGGGCACTCGCACCGCCGCCATCACGGGAGGCTTCGTCGCTCTGGCTCAAGCTCTCAAGACCATGTTCAACAGGGGGGAGATCAACATCATACCGATAAAATTCGCGGTGGCCGCGATAAGCGTGGGGATCGTGGGGGGAGTTCGGCTTGTGGATCTCTGCTACGAGGAGGACAGCCAGGCGGATGTCGATTTCAATGTGGTGATGTCGGAGAAGGGGGATTTCATCGAGATTCAGGGGACGGCCGAGCGAAAGCCCTTCTCCAAGCAAATTCTCGACTCCCTTTTGGAACTTGCTTGGAAGGGGATTGAGAAGATGCTCGAGGCGCAGCAAGAAGCTCTGGCCCGCCTCGGCCTCTGAATTTCCCCTCATTCGGTGATCTCGAGCTTGAGGAAGCGGTGTTTTCCCACCTTTATGAGAGCTCCGTCGCGAAGAGGGGGCATTCGATCTTGGGAGATCTTAACACCGTCGATCTCCACGGCCCCATCTCGAATGAGGCGCTTGGCTTCCGATCTGCTCCCCGCAAGTCCCGATTCGACCAGTATGGAGACGAGGAGGGAGGAGGGCTTCTCCTCAAGCCTCGAGGCCGCGAGAGCGAAGCTGGGGGCTTCCGCCGGAAGCTCCCTCCGCTGAAATACCCGCTCGAAATGCTCCTGAGCCCTCCGGGCCGCCTCCTCGGAGTGGAATTGGGAGGTGATCTCGAAAGCCAAGCGCTTCTTGAGCTCCATGGGGTTTTTTCTCCTCCGCTTCAAATCCTCTTCCATCTCCGAAAGCTCCTCCTCGGGGACATCGGTGAGGAGCTCGAAATACTCCATGATGAGCTCATCCGGTATGGACATCACCTTCCCGTACATCTCCTCCGGAGGATCCGCGATGCCGATGTAATTCCCCAAGCTCTTGGACATCTTCCTCTTCCCGTCGAGCCCCCGGAGGAGAGGGGTGAGGAGGATCTGCTGGGGGGGCACTCCCATCATGCGCTGCAGCTCCCTTCCCATAAGGCAGTTGAACTTCTGATCTATCCCCCCGCACTCCACATCGGCTCGAACCACAACGGAGTCGTAAGCTTGGAGGATCGGATAGATGAGCTCGCTTAAGGTGATCTGCCTTCCGGCCTTCATCCTCTCGGCGAAATCCTCGCGAGAGAGGAGCTGAGCTACGGTGAACTTATGAGCGAGGGAGATCATGTCGGATAAGGTGAAGCGATCGTACCATTCGCTCTGCCATCTTATTTCCGTCCGCTCCGGATCCACGATCTTGAAGAACTGATCGAGATATGTTCGGGCGTTCGCCAAAACCTCATCTCTGGAGAGAACGGGGCGAGTCGCCTGCGCTCCCGTGGGATCTCCTATCTGAGCCGTCCAATCTCCTATGATCAAGATCACCTTATGCCCCATCTCCTGAAATCGCCGCAATTTCCTCAGCACCACCGCATGGCCCAAGTGGATGTCGGGGCAGCTCGGATCGAGGCCGAGCTTGAAGCGCAGAGAGCGGCCGGAGAGGAGGAGGCGGCGGAATTCCTCCTCCACGATGATCTCCGCGACTCCTCTCCTGAGAAGAGCATCAAGATCCCTCATCTTCTATCTCCTCCCCTGCCAGGATCTCCGACGCCCTCTTCACATCTTCCCTTATCTGCGAGATCAACTCCTCCGCCGAGGGGAACCTCCTCTCCTCCCGAAGCCTCTTCACGAAATGCAATTTGCATTCGGCTCCGTAAAGCTCCCCCTCAAAGCCGATGAGGAAGGCTTCGATCGTGATCTCCTCCGAGGACTCGAAAGTAGGCCTTACGCCTATATTGACCGCGGCCTTGTAAAACCTCTGATTCACGAAGGCGAGCGCCGCATAAACCCCTCTCGCCGGGAGGAGCTTTTGAGGATCGGGAGCGATGTTGGCGGTGGGGAAGCCCAGCGCCCTCCCTCGAGAAGCTCCTCTCACCACCACTCCCTCGAGAGAATAGCTCCGCCCCAGCATGGCGTTCGCCGTCTCGATATCCCCCGAAGATAAAGCCTCCCGAATGGCGCTGCTGCTCACCCTTCGCCCTCTGATCACCAGAGGAGGAACCACCTCCACTTCGAATCCGAGCTCCTCTCCGAGCTTCCTGAGGAGCGAAGCATCCCCCTCCCTCCCCCTTCCCAGAGCGAAATCCGGCCCCATCACGAGCATTTTGAGATCCAAATGCTCTCTCAGCATCTCCACGAAATCCCTCGCTCCCAAATCCGCAAGCTTCTTGGTGAAGGGCAATTCGATGACGAGATCGACCCTCCTTCGCAGGAGCCGCAGCCTCTCCTCCCTGGAGGAGAGGCAGGGAAGCTTCCTCTCCGGATGGAGGACGTTGCGAGGATGAGAGAGGAAGGTTATCACTCCGGGAACGAGATCCATCTGGGAAGCTCTCTCCTTGAGCCTTTCGAGGAGGAAGACATGCCCTTGATGCACGCCGTCGAAAACCCCCACGGCGAGGGCCGTTCCCCTCTTGGGATTCGCCGCCTCGAGCCTCCTCCTTACCTCCTCGATTTCCTCCGAGCGGGGATGAGAGGCGGACATGAGCTTTAACCCCTGCTTTCGGGGAGCGGCGGCGAGGTCTTGTTCTCCTCGAAGGAGAGGGCGAGCTTCCTCAAAAGCTCCTCCTGATCCGGCCTAAGAGAAGTGGGGATCACGACCTTCGTGATGATCCTGAGATCCCCTCGGGAGCCGTCCGGACCGGGTATCCCCTTCCCCTTGATCGTGAACACCTCTCCCGATTGCGTTCCGGGGGGCACTGTAAAGGGGAAGGGGCCTTCGAGAGAGGGAATGAGGACTTCGGCTCCCAAAGCCGCTTGGGTGATGTTGAGGGAGAGGTGGTAGATGAGATCCCTCCCCTCGCGTTTTAAGAAGGGATGAGGCCTCACCGCGACGCTCAAGATGAGATCTCCGGGAGTTCCGGTTCCGTTATTATTCCCCTCTCCTTTGAGGCGGATCTCATCGCCGTCGTTTATCCCCGGAGGGATCTTCACCTTGAGGCGGCGGAGCCTCTTCTCCCTCCCCGATCCCCCGCAGCGAGGGCAGGAGCGCCTCAGGACGAAGCCCCTCCCTCCGCAGCGAGGGCAGGTCAGCTCGTTGCCGAATTGGCCGAAGATGCTGGCGCAAGATCTCAGGACAACGCCCGAACCTCCGCACTCGGGACATGTGAGGGGAGCGTCGGAGGGGAGATCGCGAAGGCCGTGGCAGAGGGAGCACCTCTCCATCCTCTCGATCTCGATCTCCTTCTCGCAGCCGAAAGCGGCTTCCTCAAAGGAGAGGGAGAGCTGGCAGCGAATGTGAGAGGAGCTCTCCTTTCGCTTCTGCGGGCGCACCGAGAAGGCGTTGAAGAATCGCTCGAACAGCGTTCCCAGATCGCAGTATTTGAAATCCGCAAACCCCCTTCCGTCCCTTTTGAGCTCCTCCAGATGCCGATCGTAAAGGGCGCGGCGCTCCGGATCGCTCAGAACCTCATATGCTTCCTTTATCTCCTTGAACTTCTCGGCCGCGTCCTTATCCTTATTGCGATCCGGATGGTAGAGGAAGGCGAGCCTATAGAAGGCCTTCCTGATCTCCTTCTCGGAGGCCTTCCTCCTCACTCCTAAGATCTTGTAGTAATCCTTCATCTTCGTCTCCTGCGATTATACCTTAAAGCGATCGAGATCGGGAAGGGAATCAGAGAGCGGGGCTTTGCGGCGGCTGAGGACCTCGCGGAGGTAGCGGCCGGTGATGGAGTTCTCGTTCTCCGCCACCTCCTCCGG
>CAYRBX010000055.1:0-6756 GCA_964422695.1 uncultured Dehalococcoidia bacterium | reverse complement strand
GCCTTTACGAGGAGGGAGGGGCCTGCGCGATCTCCCTCGTGGGGGAGAGGGAGCACTTCGGAGGCCGGCCCGAGGTCGACATCCCCAAGATCCTGAGCTCCTCATCCCTCCCCCTCCTCATAAAGGATTTCATAAGGGAGAAAGCGGAGATAGATTCCTACGCCTCCCTTATAGGAAGAGGGGATCTCGGGCGATGCGCCCTCCTCCTCATCGCGCATCATGTGAGGCGAAGGCTTCCCGAGCTTCTGGAATACATGAACTTTCTGGGATTGGAGGCTTTGGTGGAGATCCGAGATCCGGAGGATCTTCCCGATCCCCGTTCTCTTCCCTTCCCCCCGAAGCTTATAGGCTTCAACAACAAGGATATAGATAGGCTTGAGCGCGATGAGGATAAGATACGGATAGATGCCGAGGCGGTTCGAAAGATCAGGAATCGCTTTCCGCAAGCTCTCATCATAAGCGAGAGCGGACATCGCAGAATAGAGGATGTGCTCCTCTCCCTTTCGGCGGGGGCCGATGCGGTTCTTGTGGGAACTCATTTCATGCTCGCCGAAGATCCGAGCTCGGAGGTTCGGAAGTTCGTGACGGCGGGAGGGGAGCTGTGGTTCGGGTTATCATCTGCGGCTCAAGGCGCAGGGAGGATGTAGAGGCGATCGTGGAGAGCGGAGCGGATGGGGTGGGCCTCATCACCGAGGTCCGGCAGGATCTCCCCTGCAACCTCTCCCGGCGCGCCGCCGCCGAGCTCTGCCGCGCCGTCCCTCCTCTCATCTCCTCGGTTCTCATCCTGACCGAGGAGGATCCGGCGAAGATCAAAGAGATAACTCGGGAGGTGAGGCCCTCGATCCTCCAGCTTCACGGCTTCAATCCCCCCGAGGTCGTCTCGCAAGTGAAGAGGGAGCTCGGGCTCAAGATCGTAAAGGTCCTCCACGTGGAGGGGGAGAGGCTCCTTGAAGGAGGGGATCCGATAAGGTGCGCCCTCAGGTTCTTGGAGGCCGGGGCCGACGCCATTCTGCTCGATTCCTTCCGCTCGGGGAAGGTGGGGGCGACGGGAACGCCTCTGAGCTGGGATCTCGCCAGGAAGATAAGAGATGGGATAAGGCCGGCTCCTCTCATCTTGGCGGGAGGTCTCAATGAGGAGAATGTGGCTTCGGCGATAAAGGCGGTCAGGCCCTTCGCCGTCGACGTCCTCTCAGGAGTGGTGAGCGGAGGGTGGCTCGATCCGGAGAAGGTGAGGCGCTTCGTTCGTAAGGCGCGGGAGGCCGGGGAGGGGTGAGGAGGATTTATCCCCGAAGAGACGAATTCCTGAAGGCGGCCGAGGAGGGGAGATTCCCTCCTCTCTTCATGGAGATACCAGCCGATATCGAAACTCCCGTCTCCCTCTTCCTGAAGCTCGGCGGAGAGGGAAGGCCCTTGTTCCTTCTGGAGAGCGCGGAGAGGGGGGAGAAGGTGGGCCGCTACTCCTTCTTGGGAGCGGGCTCCCTCCCCTCCTTCGAGCTCAGAGGGGAGAGGGGGGTGATTCTGGAGGGCGAGGGGCGCGGGAGGGAGCTTGCGATCTCCGATCCCCTAAAGCCCCTTCGCGACCTCCTTCCCGATCACATACATCCGGAGGATCCGAGGCTTCCCCCCTTCTCCGGAGGGATCGTGGGATATATGGGATATGATGTCGTGAGGTTCTTCGAGCCCAGAGTTCCTCCCTGCCCGCAGGATGAGCTCGGCCTTCCGGATATGATCTTCTTCACGGCCGACACCCTCATCGCCTTCGATCACCTGGAGCACAAGGCCAAGATCATAGCCAATCCGAAGAAGCGCGAAGATCCCCTCTTAGCCTACGAGGAGGCGGAGGAGAGGATCTCGGAGCTCCTCCGGAAGGCCTCCCTCCCCCTTCCTCCTCCGCCCGAAAGGAAGGAGGTTCCGCGCGAGCTCTCCTCCAACTTCACCAAGGAGGAGTTCTGCCGCGCGGTGGAGATCGCGAAGGAGTATATAGCCGCCGGAGAAGCCCTTCAGATCGTGATCTCCCAGCGCCTTCGCCGCCGGACGTCCGCCTCCCCCTTCGCCATTTACCGCGCCCTCCGCATGCTCAACCCCTCCCCTTACATGTTCTTCTTGGATTTCGGGGATTTTCAGCTCATAGGATCGAGTCCCGAGATGCTGGTGAGGAAGATGGGGCGTCGGGCCGAAACCCGTCCCATAGCCGGAACGCGCCCTCGCGGGAGGAGCCCGGAGGAAGATGAGAAGCTCTGCGAGGAGCTCCTCTCGGATCCCAAGGAGCGGGCCGAGCACGTGATGCTCGTGGATCTGGCGCGAAACGATCTCGGAAGGGTTTGCCGCTTCGGAACGGTCAGGGTTCCGGAGCTCATGATCATCGAGAAGTACTCGCATGTATCTCATATAGTTTCGGGAGTTGAGGGGATCTTGGAGGAGGGGAGAGATGCCTTCGATCTCCTCAGAGCGTGCTTTCCGGCCGGAACCGTCTCGGGAGCTCCCAAGGTGAGGGCGATGGAGATCATCTCGGAGCTCGAGAGGATGAAGAGGGGCCCCTATGCGGGAGCCGTGGGATATATAAGCTTCAACGGCAATATGGATACCTGCATCACCATTCGCACCATCGTCATGATCGGGGACACCGTTTACCTTCAAGCCGGAGCGGGGATCGTGGCCGATTCGATTCCGGAGAGGGAATACGAGGAGACATTGAATAAGGTGAAAGCTCTGGAGAAGGCCGTGGAGCTCGCCGAGGAGATCTTCACCTGATGGATCTTGACCTCGCCAATCCCCCTGCTCTCTAATATCTGGTAGAAGGATAATTCTTTTATTTTTTTCTCATGCAAGAGGCGGGGACGAAAAAGAGCTTCAGGCTCCTTGCGCTCCTCCTCATCCTCTCGCTCCTCCTCACCCTCATTCCCGCTCCTCTTGAAGCTTCCGGCGCGGAGAGCCCCGCTTCGGAGATCTCGAAGGGAGAGCCGCTTTGCTCCTTGGATCCGGGCGATTGGAAGTACGTGGTTCCCATACTCGTGGATAACACAAATCCGCAAAGCCGCGCCCTCTCCGATTACCAGATAAGGGTCGTCCTCGAGATCCCCGCCTCCGCCTTCATGAGCGGAGAGGTGAGAGGGGATCTCGGGGATCTCCGCTTCAGGGACGCCGAGGGAAACGACCTCCCCTACTGGCTTGAGCCCTCCTCCCTCCGTGGCATTCTGCTTGTAACCCGGAAGAACACCTGGCCCTCTTACCCTCAGAACCATGAGGAGATGGTGCGCTGCTTGGAGGAATCCCTCGAGGAGCGGGGATGGTATGGGGAGAGCGTGGTCGAGAGGGTCTTTCAGGATGAGAACATACACGGAAACGACGATCGCTACACTTCTTACTACGAGTGCTACTTCTATGTGGACGAGCCGGGGGTTTGGGAGTTCGCCACCGATTCCGACGACGCCTCGGAGATAGAGATAGACGGGAAGGTCGTCGCCTCCTGGTACGGAGGACACGGCCCCGCCGGGAACTGGAGCCATTCGGGAAGCGTGGAGCTTTCGGAGGGCTGGCATCGCTTCATCTACCGGCATGAGGAGACCGGAGGAGTGCAGGCGGCACGAGCCGCCTTCAGGAGGCCGGGGGATGAGGAGTGGCGGATCTTCTCCGCCTCCGAGCTTCAGATCCTCCCCCCGGCTGTAAGGGCCGTCGCCTGGGTGAAGATCCCCGAGATCCCGGCGAACTCCGCCCTCAACATCTTCGCCCTTTACGGAAACCCGAAGGCCGAGCCCGTATCCGACCCCGGGATCTTCGAGTTCTTCGAGGATTTCGAGGAGGATCTCGATCCGGAGCTCTGGGACGTCGACGGCTACGGGGGCTGGGAAGGGATTTCGTACGCCGTGGAGGACGGGAGGCTTTCGGTCTGGAGCGAGGGGGGATGGAGGATCCTCAGACTGAAGAAGGCCTTCTCCCCTCAGGATCGGGTGAGGATCATAACCAAATTCATGACCGAAGGAAGGACGAACTGGCATGAAAATTACCTCGCTCAGGAGGAGAATGTAAACAGAAATCGCTTCGGGCTTCAGTTCGACGGCGGATGCGGCATTCGCGTTCAGCGCGCCGCCGACGGAAGTTACGCCTATTCCCCCGTCCTCTCCACCCTCTCCCCCGGGGTCTGGTATACGAGCAAGATCGTAAAGGGCTCACCGGAGGACTTCAAAGCCGAAATCTATACCTGTTACTCCGCAACGCCTCTGGGCGAGTTCTCCTTCTCCTCCCCTAAGTGGAGCGACGAGACCTGGACCTGGGTCGCCTGGCAGGAAACGGGTGTCAAAGGCTTTTACGACTGGATCGCCATAGCCGAAGGAGCTCTTCCCGAGCCCGAAGTTGCGGTCTTCAAGCCCGTAAACAGGGAGGATACCACACCTCCAAAGATCCTCGACCTTCAAATTCACGCTTCGGGCCTGAAAGCGCTCTTTACCTGGAGGACCGATGAGCCCGCAAGCGCGGTGATAAAGCTCGGAGCCGAGCCCCGAAATTATACGAGAACCATCGAATTCCCCTATCTCGCCGAAGATCACAGGAAATGGATTTCGGGCCTGCTTCCCCAAAGAACCTACTATTACCTTCTTGAGTGCTCGGATTACAACGGAAACACAAGGAGCATCGAGGGGAGCTTCACCACCCCCGAAAACCTCGTCTTCAACGGAGGAGCGGAGCTCGGAGATCTCACCGGATGGATCTCGGAGGAAGGCGGATTCGAGGTGAAATCCCCCGATCCGGACGACCCGCATTACCTCCTCTATCCGGGGCCTTGGGAAGGAGAGCGCTACTTCTTCGGCGGCCGCGACGTCTCCCGCTCCCGCATGTATCAAATCCTCGACCTCTCCCCCTTCTCCGAAAAGATAGATTCCGGAGGGCTGACCTTGAGGACCGGCGCCTTCATCTCCGTTCACTTCAGGGAGAGGGAGGAGGCGAGGCTCAAGATCCAGTACCTCGACGCGGAGGATGAGATCCTCGCCGAATACGACAGCGGCCCCGTAAGGGATATCGCCTGGAGGCATCGCTTCGATCAGAGAACGCTTCCCGAAGGAACGAGGAAGGTGAAGATCATCCTCGAGGCGAAAAGGCGCTTCGGAGAGAACATCAACGCCTACTTCGACGGCATCTACAGCATCCTAACGGCCGAAGCTCCCCCCTCCCCCGCTCCCGGCCTCTCCTTCTTCCCCCAGAGGCCCGGAGGGCTGGCGGCCATCTCGCTCTGCGGGCTTGAGCCCTTCGAGCCCTTCCGGGTCTTCTTCGACGATGCCGACATCACCCCCTCCGGAGCGGATCGGACAAGCAGCGCCGGGGAAGCCGTTTTCAGATGGAGGGTTCCCTGGGGCTCCGAGGGGAAGCATATCTTAAGGCTTGTGGGGGAGAGGAGCGGGGAGGTCTCGCTTATCTCTTCGATCCCATCTTACGCTCCTTCGCTTGCGATATCGCCCGAGGGAAGGAAGGACGGGGAGCTCCTCGCGCTTGAGGCTTCGGGATTCGCTGCGGGAGAGATCCTGAGGTTTTACTTCGACGGCGAGCAGATTTTGGCGGATAAGGTCATAAGGACGAACGATAAGGGCGAGGCGAGGGCGAAGTGGAGGATCCCTCCCGGAACGGCGCCCGGCGCTCACATCTTCAGGGCCGTGGGGCAATCGAGCGGCGCCGCGGCCGAAGCCGAATACGAGATCGCCGCCCGAACCCCCTCGCTTGAGGTCGCTCCCGAAGGGGCGAAGCCCGGGGAGAGGGTCGAGATCGAGGCCTCGGGCTTCATCCCCGGAGAGGAGGTCGTGATTTACCTCGACGGGGAGGAGATCTTCGAGGGCGCGGCGGACATCGAGGGGAGGATCAGGAGATCTCTTGTGTGGGAGTGGGGCGCGGAGGGGGAGCATGAGCTCAAAGCCGTAGGTCGAAGCGGCGGCGCCGAAGCTCAAACCTCCTCCACCGTAGCTTCCTTCAAGCCCGCCCTCGAAATCTACAGACACGATCAGGCCGTTGAGAGCGCCGGGGTCGGAGATCGAATCGTCCTCTCCGCCTCCGGACTCGCCCCCGGAGAGGAGGTCGAGCTTTATCTCGACGGGAAGAAGCTTCAAAGGCTCCTCCCCCGCGTGGGGATGGACGGAACCTGGAAGTACAGCTTCGTCGTCCCCGAGATCTCCGAGGGCGATCACATCTTCGCCGTAAAGGGGCTTTCAAGCGGAGCTGAAGCTTCAAAGACCTTGGAGGTGTTCTCCGGCTCCCTCCCGACCGGGGAGGGGATAGGCGTTGAGCCCGAAGAGGCGAAGCCCGGCGAGAAGGTGACGATCACAATTGAAGGCTTCAAGCCCGGAGAACATGTGAACTTCTACCTGGACGGCTCTTACATCTTCGGGAGATGGATGAACAATGAGGGGAAGGGGACGGGAGAGTACGACCTTCCGGATAACATCCTTCCCGGAGATCATATCTTCTCGGCCGAAGGAGGAACTTCGGGATTCCTCGTTTCATGCGTTTACACCGTAAATCCCCATCTTCCTTCGATCTCGATCCTTCCTGAGGAGGCAAAGCCCGGCAAGAAGGTGACGATCACATGTGAGGGGTTCGAGCCCGGAGAACATGTGGACTTCTACTTCGACGGCTCTTGGATCTTCGGGAGATGGATGAACAATGAGGGGAAGTGGGTGGGCGAGTACACCATTCCAGACGATACCCTTCCCGGAACTCACATCTTCTCGGCGAGGGGAAGCTCTTCCGGCGCCTTCGTCTTCCTCGTCTGCTCGA
>CAYRBX010000054.1:0-6917 GCA_964422695.1 uncultured Dehalococcoidia bacterium | reverse complement strand
TTCAAGAGCTTGATCCATGATCTTGCAGATCTTCTGCCCGTGCATCTCACCATAAGTTCCGGCAAGAGCGGTGTAATCCTGAGAAAAGACGAAAACCGTGCGCCCATCTACTTTCCCGCACCCCGTAATAACTCCTTCGGCAGGAATATCCCTTTTATCCAAACCGAAGTAAGGAACTCGAAGCTTAACGAAGATATCTATCTCTTCGAAAGTTCCGGGATCCAAAAGCTTTTCAATTCGCTCCAAAGCCGTTAATTTTCCTCTTTTGTGTTGCTGTTCGATTGCCTCCGGTCTGTATTTTATCTTATCCTTTAGCTCTTTAAATTTCTTCGCTTCCTCTTGCATTCGCAATCCCATAGCCGAATCCCTCCATTGTATTTTTAAAGGGGCATGCAGCCGTGTTTCTTCTCGGGAAGTTCTTGCCGCTTGTTCTGCAATAACCTCAAAGCTTTGATCAGACGAGCTCTTGTTTCTTCCGGCTCAATAATATCGTCTATATGCAGCAATTGTGCGCCATGAATGGGATTTATGAATTTATCGTAATATTCTTTGAGAAGGCGTTGTCTTGTTTCTTCGGGATTGGGGGATTCTCTTATCTGCCTTGCGAAAATCACGCTTCCCGCAGTTTCCGGTGCGACATTAGCTACCTCTGCGATAGGCCAAGCATAACTTTGATCGGCGCGGAGGTATTTTGAATTCATGGCGATGTAAGCTCCGGCGTAAGCTTTGCGCGCAAGCAAAGTGATCTTCGGAACAGTGGCTTCAGAGGAGGCATAAAGTAAAGTAGAGCCGCGGTAAATCATTCCCAATCTCTCTTGGTGAGTTCCGGGGAGATAAGCGGGAGTATCCTGTATGAAAATAAGGGGAATGTTGAAAGCATCGCAAAAGCGAATGAATCTCGAGGCTTTCTCCGCCGCCCACACATCTATACATCCGGCCATTATAAGAGGTTGATTGGCCACCACTCCAACGGAATACCCTCCCAAATGGGCAAAACCGATGATCATATTGGGCGAATACTGAGCTCTAAGCTCGAAAAACCTTCCGTTATCGAAAATCTCCCGAAGGACTTTATGCATGTCATAAGGCTTTTTGGAATCATCCAAAACCACCTCCTCCATTCCTCTAACGGGCCTCTCGGGATCATCGCCGGTTTCCACATACGGAGGTTTTTCAAAGCAATTGAGAGATATGAAATCGAAAAGCTCTCTCACCTTCCCGAGGCATTCCTCCTCATCTCTTGCGAGGTAATAACATAAGCCGCTTGTAGATGCGTGCATGGAAGCTCCGCCGAGCTGAGAATCATTCACCTCTATTCCCGAAACTTCTTTCACCGTCTCCGGATCTCCGAGATAAGCGATCGAATCGCGAGTCATGAAGACGAAATCCGAAAGGCCCAAAGCGAAAACAAGCTCTCCCTCAACATTCCCCATTGCCACCGCGATCTGCGGTATTAATCCCGAACATTTGGACATTCGATAAAGAAGCTCTCCAAGCCACCTGAAAGGCCATAAGCCCTCCTGAAGCCTCACCCCCTTTGTTTCGTAAATCCCGATAACCGGCACTCCCGCTTCCATAGCAAGATCATAAAGCTTGCAGATCTTCTGCCCCTGCATCTCGCTGAAAGTGCCTTCAAGAGCCGTGAAATCCTGAGAGAAGACGCATACGGGACGTCCTTTTATCTCCCCGAATCCCGCGACCACTCCTTCAGCGGGGATCTCCATCTTATCGAGGCCGAAATAAGTGAGATGATGGCTTACGAACATGTCGAGCTCCACGAAAGTTCCCGGATCGAGCAATTTATCAATTCTCTCCCGAGCCGAGAGCTTGCCCTGAGCGCGTCGTTCCTCTATCGCCCGGGGATCTCCCATTTGCTTTATCTTCTCCCTACGTTCGCGGAGCTTTCGGATCTCCTCCTGCCAGCGGGTCGTCACAGCCCACCTCCGGCGCGTCTTCTCTGAGAATGATATAGAATTGAGGGGTGGAAGGCAAAGGAGGGAATGAGGGGGGAGAAGGAGGAGCGCAGGAAGCGGATCTCAAAATTAATGGCTTATATCCTGCGGCATAATCCGGCGGAGTTCGGTGTGGAGCTCGACGAGAGGGGCTTCGCCTCTCTGAGCGATCTCCTGAGAGGCCTTCGGAAGGTCTTTCCGGATGTGACCCGAACTGAGGTCGAGGAGATCGTGAGGGAAGACCCCAAAGGGCGCTACGAACTGCGAGGGGAGAGGATTCGCGCTCTCTACGGCCACAGCATTCCGGTAAGGCTTGATGCGGAACCTGTAAGGCCCCCGGAGCGCCTCTTTCACGGAACTTCCCGAAGGAGCGTCGAAAGCATCCTCAAAGAGGGATTGAAGCCCATGGGACGTCGGTTCGTGCACCTGAGCCTTTCAAGAGAAGATGCCTTCGCCGTGGGGCGAAGACATGACAGCTCTCCGGCGATTCTCGAAATTAAAGCGCTCGAAGCTTGGAATGCGGGAATCCCCTTCTATCATCCCGCCGAAAGCATCTTCCTCGCCCCCTACATCCCCCCGCAATTCATTGCCTTAGGGGAAGGTCGAAGTGGATGCCACCGAAGAGAAGGAGATGAGGGAATTGAGGAAATTCGCAATTCTTCAGATATCATCCGGAGAGAAAAGGGAAATTGAAGATCTCGTTGTCGAGGAGTTTCCTCTCTCCGTAATTCTCAATCAAAAGGAAATCTCCACCTTATACTGCACTCCTGTGGCTTTGGAGTATCTCGTTTTGGGCTTTCTTTACACTCAGGGTTTTATTAAAGGCAAAGAAGAGATAAAGAAGTTAGAAATCGATCTTGAAAAAGGCATAGCTTGTGTTGAAGCGATTTTAAATGCAAGAGAGGAATTAAGGGAGATCAAAAGCGATTTTACGATTTCATCGGAGGAGATCTTTGAGCTCATGAGGCAATTTCAAAAGCGTTCATGTATTTTTCAAGCTACAGGAGGGACTCACAGCGCGGCTTTATGCGATAAGAAGGGCATTATCATCTTTCATGAAGATCTGGGAAGGCATAATGCGATTGATAAAGTTCTGGGAGAAGCTCTTCTCAGAGATATTCCGACCGAAGATAAAATCATTCTCGCAAGCGGAAGAATTCCTTCGGAGATTTTGCTCAAAGTGGCGAGAGCCAAAATTCCCATTTGCGCTTCGATTTCCGCTCCCACAGCTCTTGCGATCGAGCTTGCAGATAAATTCGGAATCACCATAGCCGGTTTTGTGAGAGGAGAGAGAATGAACATTTACTCTCATAAGGAGAGGATAACTTAACCTCCTCCGGCCCTAAATACGGCGGATTCTTTCGGCAGGCGGCTCTCATGC
This sequence comes from uncultured Dehalococcoidia bacterium, assembly GCA_964422695.1. Lineage (GTDB taxonomy): Bacteria > Chloroflexota > Dehalococcoidia > SZUA-161 > CAYRBX01 > CAYRBX01. Next base: position 3,584 of record CAYRBX010000054.1, on the reverse strand, counting down.
CGGGAGGTCCGACCGAGGTGACCTCCAAAGCTTCCTCTTTTCATCCTCTCAAAATGCCGCTTACGATTATATCTATAGCTTCCGATTCCTCAAGCCCGCGAGCCATGAGAGTTTGTATTTGCTTTTTATCGAGGCTTCCGATAGCGGCCTCATGAGTTACTTTGGCGGTTTTATCTTTTACGAGAACAACCGGTATAGCGCTTGCTATCACTTCATCTCCATGAATGATTTCCATGCAATCCACATGACCTCGGGAGAAGGGAGCATTTCCGTAAGTTTCTCCTCTCACCTCCGCTCTGGCTTTATCGGTCAGAACCAATCTGCTCTTCGCCAATCCTCTCGCTTCTCTTCCGTTAAGGTGAATTATCTCCTTTATCTTTATCTCATCTTCTCCCTTGCCGTAAATTCTCACCAAAAGCTCGGCCACCCCTCTCTCTTCACAAAAAGCTTCAAAATCGTAATCGAGCTTTCCGACGCGCCCTTGAATCAGCGCGAAGCTGCTTCTCCATAATCCCTTCTCCGCCACTCTGATCTTAGCTTTCGGAATGACCTCAATTCCTCCGAATTCCCCATGGTAATGGGTTTCTCGATAATCAAATTCGGCTTCCGGTTCGATATTTATCTCCGCATTCATCTTGTGAATCACTCGAATCGCATTGGGGAAAAGGCAATGAGCGATCACATTCACTTTGCTTCTCTCTTCGGCTCTCACGCCGAGGAGTATGTGCTGAAGACCTTCTTGAGGGAGAAGGCCGAAGCAAAGATGAACCGGATGTTTTACCCTTACCCCCTCTTTTACGATGAATAAAACCTCCACCCCATTTTCGAACTCTCTCGTTTCAATCTTTAATCCCTCAACTTCATTCGCTCTCAGCACCTTATTGTGATGAATAACGAGATTTCCCACTTCGGAGCTCGTGAGAGCTTTCGCATCTCCTCCGGCTTTGGAGTAAGTTTCCACAAGAGCCTCATATTCCCGAGCGGGAGACATCTCTTAAAACCTCTTTTCAGATTTTGGGTTCGTTAGGAGTGGTGCAGATCTGGCAGTTCTCTTTGAACCAGCGGCAGATCTCCTTCGGAGATCCCGTTTTTATTATCCTCCCGGCGCAGATCACCGAAACTCTGTGAGCGATCTCAACCGTGCTCTCGCTGTGAGTGATGAGGAGAACGGAAGTTCCTCCTTCGGCCATGCGCATTATCCCGTTTATTATGTAGGGGAGGGAGATCATATCTATTCCCGAATCGGGCTCATCCAAAACGGCGAGCTTGGGCTTCATCGCCATAACCGAAGCGAGCTCAATTCGCTTCCTCTCCCCTCCGCTCAAAGTCGCATCCACAAAGCGAAAGAGATATTGTTCGGGAGGAAGCCCCACGGATCTGAGGAATCCCTCGATCTCCCCGATATCGGCCTTCCCGTTGAGCAGGAGGTAATCTCTGACCTTCAGGCCCTCGAATCTCGCCGGCTCCTGCCAGGCGAGGGTGATGCCCCTCTTGGCGCGCTCGGTGATGGAGAGGCGGGTTATATCCTCCCCTTCGAAGAAGATCTCCCCCGAGGTGGGGAGGAGGAGGCCCATGATGATGTAAGCGAGGGTGGTCTTGCCGGTTCCGTTTACGCCGAGAATGCCGTGTATCTCCCCTCTTTCGACCTCAAGGCTCAGATCATCCAGTATGACCTTGCCTTCTACTTCGAATCTCAAATTCCTTATCCGGAGCATCTTCTCCCCAGTTTATCAGAGCTTCCGAAGCTCTTCGAGAAGGAGGTTCAGAGCCGCTTCGGCGAAGGAGGATTTGTTCTCCATCCTTCCTCCGGAGAAGCGGAATTCCTCAGCTCGAACGCCTTTGGGAGTGGCCACCGCGATGCAGATGAGGCCCACGGGCTTTCCCGGCATCTCTCCGGTCGGGCCGGCGATCCCCGTAGTTCCCACACCCACCTCGGCTCCCAGCAATCTCCTCACACCTTCGGCCATCTCCGCCGCCACCTCCCTGCTCACCACCGTGAATTCATCGATGGTCTCCCTCCTCACCCCCAAGATCCTCACCTTTATCTCGGGATCGTAAGCCACAATCCCGCCCAGGAAGTAATCGGAGCTTCCCGGGATATCGGTGATGAGATCGCAGATCTTCCCTCCGGTCGCCGATTCGGCTATCGCAAGCTTCAAACCCTTCCGGCGGAGTATCTCTCCTATCTCCCTCTCTTTTTCTCTCATTTCAACTTGATCTTCCCCAAATCCAAAGTGAGGCCGTCTCTTGCCGCCATAACCTCAAGGCCGAGCTTCTCCGAAAGCCTTCTCGCGACTTCGGCGGGCTTCGCTCGCCACATGGTCATTCCGAAATGCGTGAGGATGGAGAGCTTGGGTTTTATCTCGGAGATTATCCTCTCGGCATCCGGAATGGAGAGATGATCGAAAGGGCCTCCGGGCTCGGCTCGGACCACATTTATGATGATGATATCGGCGGGGTAGAAAGAGGGGAGTTCGGGGAAGAATCGGGAGTCGGCGATGAAGGCGATTTTCATCTCCGGAAGCTCGAAGAGGAGGCCGTAGGTCTCCACCGGATGGATATGTCGCACGGGTGTTCTGAAGGAAATCCCCTCGATCGTGTAACTTCCCCCTTCCCTCAAGACCTCTATCCTCTCCGGAAAGGAGCGGAGGTATCGGAGGATGACCGGATCCTCCTCCAGAGCATCTGCGGGAGCGAAGACCGCCCCCCTCCGCTTGAGGCCTCCCTCGGTCATGGCCTCGATCATGACGTTGACATCGGAGGAGTGATCGAGGTGCTTGTGAGTGAGGATTATGGCGGAGAGCTTCTCGGGCTGGAGCTTTTTCCTCGCGGCCTGAACGAGAGTTCCGGGGCCCGGATCTATGAGTATCTGAACCCCCTCGAAATCCGCCCATATCCCCCCCGAAGCCAGAATCTGCTTGGCGACCATAACGCGAGCTCCGGCGGTTCCCAGAAAGGTGATGCTCCCCTTCATCGCCAGCCTCTCTGCTCGAGATAAAGGCGGGCGGAGAAGGCGGCAATCGCCCCGTCGGCGCAGGCGGTGACGACCTGCCGGAAGGGCTTTCGGCGGCAATCCCCGCAGGCGAAGATCCCCTCTCTTGAAGTTCGCATCTGCTCGTCGGTTATGATGAAGCCCTCCTCATCGAGTTCCACAAGGCCTCTCACGATCTCCGTATTGGGCTCGAATCCTATGAAGATGAAAACCCCCTCGCAGGGGAGGAATTCCTCCCGCCCGCTCTCCACATCCTTTATCCTCAATCCCCTGACCTTCTCCTCCCCTTCGATTCTCACCGGGATCTTCTTCCAGAGGAATTCGATTCTGGGATTCTCGAAAGCCCTCTTCTGAAGGGCTCGGGCGGCGCGGAGCTTATCGCGGCGGTGGATGACGAAGATCTTGCGGGCGAAATTAGAGAGGAATAAGGCCTCCTGTATCGCGGCATCTCCTCCTCCCACAACGGCCACCTCGCTCCCCCGGAAGAGGGGGCCGTCGCAAGTGGCGCAGAACGAAACCCCCCTCCCCACAAGCTCCTCCTCCCCCGGAATGCCGAGCTTTCTGGGTTTGGCGCCCAAAGCCAAGATGAGAG
>CAYRBX010000053.1:0-7022 GCA_964422695.1 uncultured Dehalococcoidia bacterium | reverse complement strand
CCCAAGCCCCATACGCCCTTTCAGTGGTGCGCTCAGGAGGATCTCGATTCCGCGTGGGAGAAGCAGAAGCTCCTCCGCCGCCTCCTCAGGAAGCCCGGCATCGAGCTCTCCTGGCACGATTTCGGCCAGAGCCTTGTTGAGGGGATACTCTCCCGCGGAGATCGGCGCTTGGGGAAGGTGATCATGAGGGTTTGGGAGAAGGGGGGGAAGTTCGACGCTTGGAGCGAGTGCTTTGAGCTTGAGCGGTGGCTTGAGGCCGCAAGGGAGGAGGGATTGGATATAAGGAGCCTTGCGGGGGAGAGGGAGAGGGGGAAGCCTCTTCCCTGGCAGCACATCGATGTGGGGGTAACTTGGGAGTTCCTCCTTCGGGAGTGGGAGAGAGCCCTTCGAGGAGAGCCCACTCCGAGCTGCCTTGGGGGCAGGTGCGCCGCCTGCGGCCTTCAGCGCTGGGATCGCTCCTGCGCGCAGTCCCTCCGGAATCGGGAAATGCGGCCGCCGGAGAAATAAAATTTTCTTTGGGAGGGCTGCCGTATGGAGGAGGATCTGGAGAAGGTGAAAAAGCGGATAGAGGAGCTGAGGGAGCTTATAAATTACCACAATTACCGATATTATGTTCTCGACAGCCCCGAGATAAGCGATGCGGAATTCGATGCCCTCTTCCGGGAGCTCAAGGAGCTTGAGGAGAGATATCCTCAGTTCATCACCCCGGATTCTCCCACTCAGCGCGTCGGAGCGCCTCCGCGCGAGGAGTTCGGAGTGGTGGAGCATCGCATACCCATGCTCAGCTTGGGGAATGTATTCAATTTCGAGGAGCTCAAAGCTTGGTATGATCGCATCTGCCGCATGCTTCGAATGAGGGATTTCGAGCTCGTCTGCGAGCACAAGTTCGACGGCCTCGCCGTCGCCCTGATTTACGAGGATGGGCTTTTCGTCGTGGGAGCCACGAGAGGCGATGGATATCGAGGGGAGGATGTCACTCCGAATCTCAAGACCATTCGCAGCATTCCCCTCTCCATCCCCAAGGACAAAGCCCCCAAGCGCCTTGAAGTTCGCGGGGAGGTGATCCTGCCCAAAGATGATTTCCGAAAGCTGAATGAGGAGAGAGCTAAGAAGGGCCTTCCGCCCTTCGCCAATCCCCGCAATGCGGCGGCGGGCTCGGTGAGGCAGCTCGATCCCAAGGTCACGGCGGAGCGCCCTCTGGATATTTACATTTACGGGATCGGAGAGGTGGAGGGAGATGGGATTCCCTCCAATCACTGGGATACATTGATGTACTTGAAGGATTTGGGCTTCAAGGTAAATCCTCATAACGTCAAGGTGAAAACGCTCGAGGAAGTCGAAGAATACTACCGATACTGGCTTGAGAAGAGGGAGGAGCTCAAATATGAGGTGGACGGCATAGTGATCAAAGTGAACGATTACGAATTGCAGCAAAAGCTCGGAACGATAGCTCGAGAGCCTCGATGGGCTATCGCTTATAAGTTCCCTCCGGTTCAGAAGGTGACGAAGCTTCTGGATATAGAGGTTAATGTGGGAAGAACCGGCGCCTTAACTCCGGTCGCCATTCTGGAGCCCGTCGAGGTGGGCGGAGTTACGGTGAAGAAAGCCACCCTTCACAATGAGGATTACATCAAGAAGAAGGATATACGCATCGGAGATTGGGTTATCGTTCAGCGAGCGGGCGATGTGATCCCGGAGATCATCGGCCCCATCCCCAGCCGGCGCACGGGGGAGGAGAGGATGTTCGAGATGCCGACGAGATGCCCCGTGTGCGGCGCCGAGGTGATAAGGCCCGAGGGGGAGGCCGCCGCTCGGTGCACGGGGGCCGCCTGTCCGGCGAAGCTCGTGGAGCTCTTGAAGCATTTCGCCTCCCGCGCCGCCATGGATATAGAGGGCTTGGGCGAGAAGCTCTGCGAATCCCTCGTGAGATCCGGATTGGTGAAAGATGTGGCCGATCTCTACAAGCTCACCAAGCTCGATCTCCTCAAATTGGAGAGGATGGGGCTGAAGAGCGCCGCGAATATAGTGAATGCGATTCAGAAGAGCAAGAACAGGCCCTTATCCCGCCTCATCTTCGCCTTGGGGATTCCCCTCGTAGGACAGGAGACGGCTCAGATCTTAGCTCAGCGCTTCAGGAGCATAGATAACCTCGCCAAAGCCTCCATAGATGAGCTTATGAGGATTCCGGGAATCGGCCCCAAAGTGGCCGAGAGCGTGGTCACCTTCTTCCGTCAGGAGTCGAATCGCAAGATCATCGAGAAGCTCAGAAGTTACGGTGTGAAGCTTGAGGAGGAAGCCCCCGCCGCTCCCCCCAAGAAGCTTCCCTTGAGGGGGATGGAGTTCGTGTTCACCGGAAGGCTTGAGAGCTTCTCCCGCTCCGAGGCCGAGGAGAAGGTCAAAAGCTTGGGGGCGAGCGTCGGAAGCACGGTCACCCGCCGCACCACCTACCTCGTCGTGGGAGCCGATCCGGGATCCAAGCTCGAGAAGGCGAAAGCTCTGGGCACCAAGCTCCTCACCGAAGAGGAATTCCTTCGCCTCCTCCGGGAGGCGGAGGAGAAGATGAGAGAATGAAGCTTATCGTAGGACTGGGAAATCCCGGCGAGCTTTACCTCCGCACAAGGCATAACATCGGCTTCAGATGCGTCGATCTCCTCTCCGAGAAGCATAAAATCCCCCTTTCCTCCTTCGGAGAGGGGGCTTTGTTCGGGAGGGGGCGGATAAGGGGAGAGGAGGTGATCTTGGCCAAACCTCAGACCTTCATGAACTCGAGCGGGAGGGCGGTGAAGGGGCTGCTCGCCCGCTTCGCGCTTTCCCCTTCGGATCTCCTCGTGATATATGATGATGTCGATCTCCCCATAGGTCAGCTCAGGATCAGGAAGAGGGGAGGATCGGGAGGCCATAAGGGGCTTGAGTCCCTCATCTCCTCCCTCGGGACCGAGGAGTTCCCCCGCCTTCGAATCGGCATCCGCCCCCCGGGGAAGGAGAGCAGAGGCCTCAGGAGGCCGGAGTTCGTCCTCTCCCCCTTCTCCCCGGATGAGGAGGAATTGATGGAGATCGTGATACATAAGGCCGCCGAAGCCGTGGAATGCTTTCTGGAGGAAGGGGCGGAGGCGGCGATGAACAAATTCAATGCGATTAAGATATGCTGAGGGGGATCGGGAAATGAAGGGAATTGCCGAGCTTGTGGAGAGGATGCTCCGGGGAGATAAGAAGGCTCTCGCTCGCCTCATCACCTATGTGGAGGAAGGGAGCGAGGCGACTTACGAGATCTTGGAGGCCGTTCATCCTCACGCCGGAAGGGCTTTCATCGTGGGGGTGACGGGAATTCCGGGAGCGGGGAAGAGCACGATCGTCGACGGGCTCACCAAAATCGCGCGCGAGAGAGATCTCCGGGTGGGGATAATCGCGGCGGACCCCTCAAGCCCTTTCACTCACGGCGCCCTCTTGGGGGACAGAATTCGGATGCAGCGGCACTTCCTCGATGAGGGGGTTTTCATAAGGAGCATGGCGACGAGAGGAAGCAGAGGAGGGCTTCCCCTCGCGGCCGGAGCCGTCGCCAAGCTGCTCGATGCCTTCGGAAAGGATCTCATCTTCTTGGAGACGGTGGGCGTGGGGCAAACGGAGCTCGACGTCATGGAGATGGCGGACAGCGTCGTGGTGGTTCTCGTGCCAGAATCCGGAGATGCGATTCAGACGATGAAGGCGGGACTTCTCGAGATAGCGGATATCTTCATCATCAACAAGGCCGATAGGGGAGGAGCCGAAACCCTCGCCCTTCAGCTTCGAGAGAGCTTGAGATTGAGCCCGGCGAGAAACGAATGGGAGATCCCCATAATCATAACGCGAGCGGCGGAGGGGAAGGGCCTTGAGGAGGTCTTCGAAGCTCTTGAAAGGCACAGGAAGTTCCTCTTGAATTCCGGGGAGATGGAGAGGAGGAGGAGGGAGCGGAGGGAGTTCGAATTCTCCCAAGCTCTCGAGAACGAGCTTCGCCGAACTCTCATAGCCAAAGCCGAAAGGGATCTTGAGCTCTCATCTTATCTCGAGAAGGTCCTCCGAGGAGAGGTGGATCCGCATGTGGCGGCTCACAAGATCCTCGCAGGTCATTGCCTCTTGAGAGGAGGCGGAGGATGAGCACGAAGCGAGATGTCGTGATCGTGGGGAGCGGTCCGGCCGGCATCTTCGCCGCTCTGGAATTCGCCAAAGCCGACGCCGCCCTTTCGGTTCTGATCTTGGAGAAGGGAAAGGATCTTTATGAGCGGCGCTGCCCCGTCGTTGAGGGGAGGGGCACTTGTTTTTCCTGCGCTCTATGTGACCTTGTGAGCGGCTGGGGGGGAGCGGGAGCCTTCAGCGACGGCAAGCTCACCCTCTCCCCTCAGGTGGGAGGAAGGCTTCCGGAGTTCTTGGGATGGAGGGGGGCCGAGGAGCTCATAAGGTATGTGGAGGAGCAGTTCCTCCTCCTGGGAGCTCCCGCCAGAGTTTACGGAGAGGGCCCCGAAGTGCAGAGGCTTGTCGAGAAGGCCAGAGCGGCGGGCCTCACCCTCACCCCCATAAGGCTCAGGCATCTGGGAACGGAGCATTGCAAGGAGCTCCTCCATCACCTTCGCTGCCTCCTTCAGGATAAGGTGGAGCTTCGAACTCGAACGGAGGCCAAATCCATTCGCGTGAGAGATGGGAGGGTCTGGGGGGTTGAGACCTCGGACGGCGAGTTCATAGAAGCCGATTACCTCATCGTGGCTCCGGGGAGGGAGGGGGCCGATTGGCTCCTTCAGGAAGCTTCGAGATTGGGGCTTTCGGCTCGATGCAATCCGGTCGATATAGGAGTGAGGGTGGAGGTGCCGAACGAGGTTCTCTCCGAATTCACCGATGTGCTCTACGAATCCAAGCTCGAGTACCGCTCACCTCGAACGGGAGATAGAGTTCGAACTTTCTGCATGTGCCCCTCGGGGGAGGTGACGGCGGAGTCGACCGGAGGCCCCGATCCGGTTATAACCGTAAACGGCCACAGCTTCACTTTCCGCCGCTCCGAGAACACGAATTTCGCCCTCCTGGTGAGCGTTAATTTCGAAAACCCCTTTCATCATCCCATAGCTTACGGGAAGCATCTCGCGAGGCTTGCGAACGATATGGGGAGGGGGGTGATCGTTCAGAGGCTGGGGGATCTCCTGCGCGGACGATGCTCCGCCCCGTCCGATATAGAGGGGAGATCTCCGAAGCCCACCTTGAAGATCGCCACCCCCGGGGATCTCGGAATCATCATCCCCTATCGCTTCCTCAGGGATATAATCGAGATGCTCGAGCGTATGGAATTGATCTCTCCCGGCGTGAGCTCCCCCGATACCCTGCTTTACGGGGTCGAAGTCAAATTCTACTCGGCTCGTTTGGATCTCTCCCCCTCGTTTGAGACCGGAATTCGCAATCTCTTCGCCGTGGGAGATGGGGCCGGGGTGAGCAGGGGGCTCGTTCAGGCCGCGGCTTCCGGAATCGTGGCCGCCCGGGAGATCCTCCGCCGCAGGGGAAAGGGGGATGCCCTCCTCTCATCCTGAAGCTCTCTTCCTCGGCTTGGATCTCACCTCCTCGCCCGAAAGGCCGAGCGCGGCCGCCCTCCTCCGGGGGAGGAAGGTGGAGGCCTTCTTCCTCCCCCGGGAGGATGAGGAGATCTTGGCTTTGGCGAGGATCTTCCGACCTCATCTTGTGGCCGTAGATTCTCCTCTCGGCTTCCCTCAAGGCCTCTGCTGCCTTGAGGAGAGCTGCTCCTGCCGCCCTCTCTCCCCTCTTCCCGGAAGGATATGCGAGAGGGAGCTTCTGCGGCGAGGCATTCCCTGCTTCTTCACCACGAAGAGATCTATCATCAAGGAGATGGTTTATCGAGCTTTGAAGCTTCGATCCTCTCTCGAAGCCGAGGGCTTGAAGGTCATAGAGGTGTATCCTTATGCGACGAAGGTCATCCTCCTCGGGAGGAAGATGCCCAAGAAGTCGAAGCGGGAGGGATTGGAATTCCTCCGAAGATCCCTCCTCGTGCTCTTCGAGAACCTATCTCCTTTTTCGATCTTCCTCTCTCATGATCTTGCGGATGCGCTCCTCGCCGCTTATACCGCTTACCTTCATTTCCTCGGGAGAACCGAGATCTTGGGAATCGAGGAGGAGGGGCAGATAGTCATCCCTCAAAGAGCTCCTCTCTGATCCTCTTCACCTTCTCCCTCGCTTCGGAAGGGGCATCTCTCTTGAGGTAAAATCCTCCGACCGGACAGGCGGCGACGCAGTAAAGGCAGGAGTTGCACTCGCTCTCTCCAAGAGGGATGTTGAAGAAGGTCGATACTCTCATCTCGATCCCCCGGAAGGCGAACTCCAGCGCTCCGGCGCCGAAGTGCTCGCAAGCCCAAACGCATCTTCCGCAGAGAACGCATCTTCTGGGATCATGACCTATAAGAGGATGGCTTTCATCGGGCTCAAGCTCTCTGGGAATCGGAGGGAGGAAGGAGAGCTTCAATTTGAAGCCGAGCCTTCGGGCTATCTCCTGAAGGGCGCACTCTCCGCTTTTGGGACAGCTCCTGCAGTCGAGGAGGTGGTGGGATAAAATGAGCTCGAAAGCCATCGCCCGAAGCTCCCTCAATCGCGGGGTGTCGGTGTAAACCCTCATCCCCTCGGCCACGGGCTCGACGCAAGCGGCCACCGGCTGGCCCCTCCCCTCCACCTCCACAAGGCAGAGCCTGCACGCACCGAACGGCGGCTCCCTCTTCCTCACCGCGCAGAGATGGGGGATGTAGATCCCGTTGTCGAGAGCCGCCCAGAGGATCTTCTCCCCCTCGGGGGCGATGATCTCCCTTCCGTCGATAAAGAGCTTCACCTCCTTCATTTCCTTCCCCTCATCTTGATCTCCTCGAAATCAAGGGGGATAACTTGCGGTCGGCTCGCCTCATAAACGGAGATCACCTTCACCCCCCTTCTCGCGAGAGGTTCAAAGGCTTTCTTGATCTCCCTCATCTCCTCGGGGGAGAGGGGAGGAACGGGCGAGGGGCGAAGAG
>CAYRBX010000052.1:0-7148 GCA_964422695.1 uncultured Dehalococcoidia bacterium | reverse complement strand
GTTGGCCGCGAAGAGCGTTCCATCATCACACACGGCGAGCGGCCCCACATCGCTTCCGGGTAGGATCACATTGCCTTCCGTGCTCGGGATGGACAGAGCGGACCACTCCAGCTCTTTGGCTTGGGCTTTTCCGAGCGGAACAAGCGCCACAAGGCCGAACACGAGAGCCAGAGCTACAAGTATGTTGAGCCACTTCCCTCTGCTCATCTCTCCCCTCCGGAGAACTTTTTTCTCTCGGCAAAGCGCGCCTTCTCTTATACCACAGCTACATACCCCTGTCAATAATGCTTACGTCAACTTCAAATGCTTTAACCTCTCTCAAATCGCGCTTTAACCTCCTTTTTCGAGATCAAAAAAGAGCTTCGCTCTCCCCTCCCCGGCGGTTGCCCTGCCGAGGGGGGTGGTATACAATTAGGGAGATAGGTGAGGCGATGAAGAGCGATTTCATACTGGCGGTAACTCAGCTTGCGGCGGAGCGGAAGCTCCCCAAGGACCGGATCTTGAGGGTGCTCGAGGACACCCTCCTCTCCGTTTACAAGAAGGATGAGAACATCGCCCGCCAGGATGTGTTCCTCAGGATATCTCCCGATGAGGGGACCGTGAAGCTCTTCTCCCGGCGCAAGGTGGTCGAGGAGGTGAGAGACCCCCTGAGGGAGGTATCCCTCGAGGAAGCCCTCAAGGTGAATCCGCATGCCAAGATCGGCGACATCATAGATGTGGAGATCCCCCCCACCAACACCGGAAGGATAGCGGCGCAGACCGCAAAGCAGATCATGCTTCAGAGGTTGAGCGAAGCGGAGAAGGAGTACATTTATGAGGAGTTCGCTCCCAAAGAGGGGGAGCTTGTAGGAGGGGCCATTCAGCGAATCGAGCCCAAATACATAATCGTGGATCTGGGAAAGGCGGAGGGAATTCTCCCGCCGGCCGAGCAGGTTCAAACCGAGAGGTACAGAGTGGGGCAGAGATTTCGCTTCTACCTCCTCGAGGTGAGCAAAACCCCCAAAGGCCCTCAGATCATCCTCTCCCGAACCCATCCCAATCTCGTGCGGAGGCTCTTCGAGCTTGAGATTCCGGAGGTGAGGGAAGGAGCCGTCGAGATAAAGGCCCTCGCTCGAGATGCCGGATACAGAACGAAGGTGGCCGTCGTCTCCCATCGGGAGGGCGTGGATCCCCTCGGAGCCTGCATAGGGCTTAGGGGAATTCGCATTCAGAACATCATCAACGAGCTTCGAGGAGAGAAGGTGGATCTGGTGCTCTGGCATCCGGATCCCCGCCAGTTCATCGCCAACGCCCTAAGCCCCGTGCAGGTTCTCGATATGGAGCTCAACGAGAAGGAGAAGACGGCTCTCGTTATAATCTCGGACGCTCACTATCCTCTCGCTATAGGAAAAGATGGGAAGAACGTGAGGCTTGCGGCGAAGCTCACCGGATGGCGGATAGATATAAAGAGCTTGAGCGCCGTGAGGGAGCGCAGAAGCGTGCATTACGTGGAGAAGCCCGAAGCGCCTCCCGAGGAGGCCGCGCCGCAGGAGCCGGCTCCTCCCGAAGCTGAAGAGAAAGAGGAGGCGCGCGCCGAAGCTCCTCCCGAAGAAGCTCCGGCGACTCCGGAGGAGGTCGAGGAGAAGCCGAAGCCTCAGATAAGATTCGCCGAAGATATCTTCGCCGGGAGGATGCCCCCCGCCCTGAAATCGGAGAAGGAGAAGAGGAAGGCGAAGAAGAGGCCTAAGCCTCTTCGTGAGGAAGAGGAATTTGATTTCGAAGGAGAAGCCTTTTGAGCATATCCCCCTCCGCACCTGCATCGCCTGTCGCGCCCTTCATCCCAAATCTCACTTCCTGAGGATCGTCCGCACTCCGGAGGGGGAGGTGGAGTTCGATCCGGAGGGGAAGAAGCAGGGAAGAGGAGCTTATGTGTGCAGGAAGCCGGAATGCTGGGAGAGGGCTTTCAGGAGAGAGGGGGAGCTCATCTCCAGAGCCCTTAAGGTTCCTCTTCCCCCCGCAAGAAGGGAGGAGATCTTCGCCGAGGGGAAGAGGCTCTTGGAGAGGATGAGAGGGGAGAGATGAAGGGGAAGAAGGAGTTAAGGCTGCCTCAAGCTCTTACGGTTCGCCAGCTCGCCGAGAGGATGGGAGTTGATCCCATTCCGGTGATAAAGGCGCTCATGCGACACGGGATCATGGCGGGTTTGAACAACGTCATCGATTACGAGAAGGCCGCTCTGGTCGCCTCTCAATTCGGCTTTGCGCCCTCTCCGGAAGAGGAGCCCGAAAAGCTCGCTTTGAAACCTCAGCCCAAGGTGAAGCCCAAGGAGGGGAAAGTCCCCCGCCCTCCCGTGATCGTGGTGATGGGGCATGTGGATCACGGGAAGACGACGCTTCTCGATTACATTCGGAAGACCAATGTGGCCGAAACCGAGCCGGGAGCCATCACCCAGCATATCGGCGCCTATCAGGTCGAGTATCAGGGGAAGAAGATCACCTTCATAGACACGCCGGGTCATGAGGCCTTCACCGCTCTTCGCGCTCGAGGGGCTGAGGTCACCGATATCGCCATTCTCGTCGTGGCCGCCGATGAGGGGGTGATGCCTCAGACCAGAGAGGCCATAAGCCATGCGCGAGCCGCCAACATCCCCATCATCGTGGCCATAAACAAGATGGATAAGCCCAATGCGGATCCGGAGAAGGTGAAGAGGCAGCTCGCCGAGGAGGGCTTGGTGGTCGAGGAGTGGGGAGGAGATACCGTTTGCGTTGAGATCTCCGCCAAAACAGGGCAGGGGATTCCCGAGCTTCTGGAGTACATCCTCTTGGTCGCGGAGCTTCAAGATCTCAAGGCCGATCCCTCAAAGCCGGCCGTCGGGACGATCATAGAAGCGCGCTTGGATCGCACCAGAGGTCCGGTGGCCACGGTCTTGGTGCAGGACGGAACCCTGCGGGTGGGGGATGTGTTCGTGGCCGGAACCACTTGGGGGAAGGTGAAAGCCCTCTTCGACGACAGGGGCCAGAGAGTCAAAGAAGCGCCTCCCTCGATGCCGGTGGAGGTTCTGGGAGCGGAGACCGTTCCGGAGCCGGGAGATGTCCTCAGGGTCGTAGCGGACGAGAGGGAAGCTCATAAGATCTTGGAGCAGAGGAGAAGAGAGGCCAAAGCTCCTTCGGGCATAAGCCTCGAGGAGATCGCCGCTCAAATTCATGAAGGAAGGGAGAAGGTATTGAACGTGATCTTGAAAACCGATGTTCAGGGAAGCATTCATCCCATAAAGACGGCCTTGGAGCGTTTGAGCGAAGATGATGTGAGATTGCATATAGTTCATGCGGCCCCCGGTAACATCACCGTCAACGATGTGATGCTCGCCATCGCAAGCCGCAGCATAATCATCGGCTTCAATACCTACCCCACTCCCGATGCCAAAAAGCTCGCCAACGCCGAGAAGGTCGACATCCGCTGCTTCCAAGTCATCTACCATCTCATCGAGGATATCGAAAGGGTTCTCAAGGGATTGAAGGAGCCGGTGTTCGAAGATCAAATTCTGGGTCATGCGGAAGTGAGAGCGATATTCGATATAGGGAGGGGGAAGAGGGTCGCCGGGGTTTATGTGAGGGATGGGAAGGCGGTGAGAGACTCTATTGCCCGGATTATTCGAAACGGGCAGGTGATCTACGAAGCCCCCGTGGAGAGCATGAAACACTTCAAAGAACACGTTCAGGAGATGCCGGCGGGAACCGAATGCGGCGTCGGCGTTCAGGGATTCTCGGATTTCGAAGAGGGAGATATCATCGAGTTCTACCGGCGGGTGAGGAAGCGCTGAAAACGGGGTATGATAGACTTTGAGGAGGGGAGATGGAGGTGGATAGGGAGAAAGCTCTGGAGATCGCCCTCTCCCAGATAGAGAAGCAGTTCGGGAGAGGCTCCATAATGAGGCTCGGGGATGCCAAAGCCCGCCTCGCGGTCGAGGTCATCCCCACCGGCTCCCTCTCCCTCGATCTCGCCTTGGGAGTCGGGGGCATTCCGCGAGGCAGGGTTACGGAGATCTTCGGCCCCGAGGGATCGGGGAAATCCACCTTAGCTCATCACATCATCGCGGAAGCTCAGAAGATGGGAGGGATGGCCGCTTATGTGGATGCGGAGCACGCTCTCGATCCCGAATACGCCGCGACCTGCGGGGTGCAGCTTGAGAACCTTCTGGTCTCGCAGCCCGATACCGCCGAGCAGGCTCTGGAGATCACCGAAACCCTCGTTCGCAGCGGGGCTGTGGACGTCATCGTGATCGACAGCGTGGCGGCTCTGGCGCCCCGAGCCGAGATCGAAGGGGAGATGGGAGAGGCTCATGTGGGCCTTCAGGCGAGGCTCATGTCGCAAGCCCTTCGCAAGCTCACCGCGGCCATAAGCAGATCTCGAACCGCCGTCATCTTCATCAACCAGCTTCGAGAGAAGGTGGGGGTGCTCTTCGGAAATCCCGAAGTGACCCCCGGGGGGAGGGCTCTCAAATTCTACAGCTCCATACGAATAGATCTGCGGCGTCTGGATAACATAAAGCACGGAAATGAGATCATAGGGACGAGGATAAGAGCCAAGGTGGTCAAGAACAAGCTCGCTCCCCCCTTCCGGACCGCCGAATTCGACATCACCTTCGATCGCGGGATCAACAAGGAAGGGGATATCTTGGATCTCGGCGTGAGCTTGGGGATCATAAGCAAGAGCGGGGCTTTCTACTCCTACGGAGATATCCGATTGGGCCAGGGGAGGGAGAACGCCAAGGAATACCTGCGGCAGCATCCGGAGCTCGCATCCGAAATAGAGAGGGAGATAAGGGCCAAAGCTTCTCCCAACCTCCTTCCCGCCTCTCCCGAGGTGAGCCCCGTTGAGGAATAAATTCCGATGCGGGAGGAGGCGAGGAGCAGGGAATTCGAAAGAGCTCTGCATAAGGCCTTCCGCTTCCTCTCCTTCCGCCCCCGCACCAAAGCCGAGATGAGAAATTACCTCGGGCGCTGCGGATTCCGCGAAGATCTGATCGAAGAGGTGATCTCGGATCTCGAAGGGAGGGGGTATCTCAACGATCTCGAGTTCGCACGAATGTGGAAGGAGGAGAGGCGGCGGCTGAATCCCAGAAGCTCGAAGCTCATCGCCGCCGAATTGAGGCGCAAGGGGATCGATCCGGAGATCGCCCTCTCCGCGACTTCCGATCTCGATGACGAGGAGGAAGCTTATCGCCTTATATCCCAAAAGCTCCGCTTCTTGAAGGAAACTCCGGATTTCCGGACTTTCCTCGCGAAAGCGAGCTCGTTGCTCAGGAGGAGGGGGTTTGATTGGGGGGTGATCCGGGAGGCTGCGAAGAGGGCGTGGAGGGAGATGGGAGAGAGGAGGGAAGGATGAAGATCTCCCTTCCTCCCGAAATCGAATATAAGGGGATATCGGTGGGGGAGGCGATAAGAGCGAGGAGGTCTTTGAGAGATTACACGGGGGAGGCTTTGAGCTTGAGGGAGCTCTCCCTCCTTCTCTTCCACGCCGACGGGGTGACCGATAAGATCATGGGGTTCAGAGCCGCCCCCTCGGCCGGCGCCACCTTCCCCATAGATATCTATCCCGTCGCGAACAACGTCGAGGGATTGAAGCCCGGGATTTACCGCTACCTTCCCGAAGAACATGCTCTTGAGCTCAAAAAGGAGGGGGATTTCAGAAGGGAGCTTGTGAGCTACGGCTTGGGGCAGGAGATGCTGGGGACGGCGGGAGCGGTGCTCGTTCTTGTAGCCGTCTTCCCTCGAATTCGAAGGGTTTACGGAGAGCGCGGCTGGCGCTATGTGTTCCTCGAAGCAGGTCATATAGCTCAGAACATCTACCTCGTGGCGACCTCCCTCAATTTGGGAACTTGCGCCATAGGAGCTTTTTATGACGATCGTTACAACAGGCTTTTCGAGGTGAACGGGAGGGAGGAGAGCGTCATCTACCTCCTTCCCGTCGGGAGGGTGAGGAGATGAAGGTGGGAGTGGTGAGCGATTCTCACGGCAATCTCGAATATCTGAGGAGAGCTTGCCGCATGCTCATCGAGAGGGGAGCGGAGATCTTAGTGCATCTCGGAGATGAGCTCGAGCCGGATTCCAAGATCCTCGCCGAATTCCCCGCAAGATCCATTTGCGTTCCGGGGGTCTTCGAGAAAGCTTACAGAGATCCTTCGATTCCGAACAGGATCCTCACAGAACTTGGGGGGCTTCGGGTTCTCATCACCCACACTCCCGAAAGCCATGAGAACGACCTTCCCGGAGATCCGAAGCCGGAGGAGATAAGGAGAGAGGGGAAGGCGGATCTCATCCTCTACGGACACACGCATCTCTACGACGCCAGGATGGAGGAGGGCGTTCTCCTCATAAACCCAGGCCACCTCAAGGTTTCGGATAAGAAGGGGAGGCCTCCCTCCTTCGCCCTCCTCGATATCGAAGGAAGGAGGGTTCGGGTGGAGATCTTGGGGATGAACGGGGAGGTCTTGCTCGAGAGGGCATTTGAGCTTGCGGGAAGAGGGTGAGATGAGATTGAGATTGCTCATCTCTCGGGAGGAGATAGAGAGGAGGGTGAGAGAGCTCGCCGATCTCATAAATCGCGACTACAGAGGGAAAAACCCCCATCTTGTGGGGGTTCTTACGGGAAGCTTCATCTTCCTTGCGGATCTCGTCCGCCTCCTCACGATCCCCCTAACCCTCGAATTCGTGAGGGTCGCAAGTTACGGAGCGGGGAGGGAGAGCTCGGGAGAGGTGAAATTGCTTTTGGGGCTTGCGGATTCCATAGAGGGGAGGGATGTCCTCGTGGTCGAGGATATAGTGGATTCGGGATACACGGCGGATTTCCTCATGAAGGAGCTCGCCCGGAGGAATCCGGCTTCGCTCAAGCTGTGCGTTCTCTTCGATAAGCCGTCGAGGCGGAAGGTGCCGGTTCGCATCGATTACCGGGGTTTCGAGATCCCGGATGTGTTCGTGGTGGGATACGGCCTCGATCTTGCCGGAAGGTACAGAAACCTCCCCGATCTCTACGCTCTCGAGGAGGAATGAAGGCGGAAGAGCTCATCGCCGCGGCGAGAGGAGAAAAACCCCCGACGCTCCTCCTCCGCAACGCTCGCATCGTCAACGTGTTCACCTTGGAGGTGGAGGAGGGGTCCGTCGCGATCTTCGGG
>CAYRBX010000051.1:0-7283 GCA_964422695.1 uncultured Dehalococcoidia bacterium | reverse complement strand
CCTCAGAGGAGAGCGCGATGCTTCTCATTGAAGCGCGCCGCATAAGCAAGATCTACCGTCAGGGGGGCCTTTTCGGCTCGCGGAAGATCACGGCCCTCAGGAACGTGAGCTTGCAGATAGAGGAGGGGGAGAGGGCGGGGCTTGTGGGGGAGTCGGGAGCTGGGAAATCGACCCTCGCGCGAATCCTCCTCCTCTTGGAGAGGCCCACGGAGGGAGAGGTTCTCTTCCGGGGGAGGGATACGAGGAGCTTCAAGAAGGGAGATTTGCTTGAATTCCGCCGCGCGATTCAGGGGGTCTTTCAGAATCCGCAGAGCTCCCTGAACCCCCGAATGAAGGTGAAAGATGCTCTGGCCGAGCCCTTAAAGCTCCTCCTCAACGCCCCCTCCTCGGAGATCGAGAGCAGGATGAAGGAGATGCTCGAAGCGATGAGATTGGGAGAGGAGCTCCTTTGGAGATTTCCTTATGAGCTCAGCGAGGGCGAGAGGCGGAGAATAGCTTTGGCCCGCGCTCTCATCGTAAAGCCCCTCTTCCTCATCCTCGACGAGCCCACATCCGGCGTGGATTCCCTCGCTCGATCTCAAATTCTTGATCTCCTCTCGGCGCTGGGGGAGCGGAGGGGGCTTGGATGGCTTTTCATCTCTCATGATCTCGGGATCGCGCTCCTCATGTGCGAGAGGATCTTCGTGATGTATCGCGGCTTCATCGTCGAGAGCGCCCCAAAAGCGGAGCTCTTGCGAGGGCCTCTTCACCCCTACTCTCAGCTCCTCCTCCGGGCGGCCTTCAGGAAGGAGGGCTTTCGGATTTCCTCGCCTTCCGGCGAATTCGAAGAGAGGGCTTGCCCCTTCCTCCCCCTCTGCCCCTCGCCTCTCCCTCCGTGCTTCAAGAGGGCTCCGGAGCTTTCGGAAGTTGAGAGGGGGCATCTTGTGGCCTGCTTTCGCTGCGGCTCCTAAACTCCGGCGGGGATCTCCTCTTTTGAAGCCGGCAGGAAGGCCGGGAAGATCACGGTGAAGCTCGTGCCCTCCCCCGGCTTGCTCTCAAGCACTATCCTCCCTTCGTGGCGCTCGACGATATTTCGCGCCACATAAAGTCCGAGCCCGAATCCCTTGCCGGGATCTTTGGTCGTGAAGAACGGATCGAAGATCTTCGATCTTATCTCCTCCGGAATCCCCTTTCCCGTATCTCTCACCTCCGCCCTCACCTCCTCGTTTTCGGCTCGCGTGGAGAGGGTGAGGGTTCCTCCCGAGGGCATGGCGTCGCAGGAGTTCAGGATGAGATTCAGGAAGAGCTCCTGAAGTTGAGCCGGATTTCCGTAAATCGGGGGGAGATCGGGCTGGAGATCTCTCACAACCTCAATGCCCGAGGATTTGATTCTGGAGCCGGCGAGGAGCAGGGCTTTCTCGATGACCTCGTTGAGGTTTACGGGAACGAAATTGGTTCTATCACGGGAGAAGGAGAGGAGGGAGGTGGTGATCTCCCTTATCCTCAAGGCCATCTCGTAGATAACCTGAAGGGAGCGGCGCGCTTTCTCGCTCCTGAGATGCTCGGCCGCGTTCGCAAGCAGACTTTCCGCCCGCCCCAAGATGACGAAGATGGGATTGTTTATCTGGTGGGCGACCCCCGCCGCCAGAGTGCCCACGGAGGCGAGCTTTGCCGATTCGACGAGTTTGGCCTGCAATTCGCGCAATTCCTCCATCTGCCGGATCACCTTCCCGAAGGCGGAGAGGAGGAGGAAGAAGAGAAGGGGGAAGAGGGCGAGGCTCCACAAAGCCTCTCGTGCTCCGAGGGCCATGAGGAGGCCGAGGCTCACGAAAGCCCCTTCGTATCTCAGATCCTCCCTCCAGTTGCGAAGCAAGATCTTCCCGAGGCTCACGCCGAGCTGAATGGAGGCGGCTCCCCCCACAAGGAGCCTGTTCGCTCCCACGATGAGGGAGATGGCGGCGAGAAGAGCGGGAAGCGCCTTGGGGGAGGAGAAGGAGGAAGTTAAATTTCGGAAGCAGAGGGAGGAGAGCCCGGCATAGAGAATGCCCGAAGCTCCGCTGAAGAGCCCGTTAAACCACGGCCTTCGAAGCGCAAGATCTCCGAGGAGGAAGCTTGTTCCCGCGATGAGAGCCGCATTTCCCGGCGGAAGGAGCAGGGCGGCGGCGAGAACCGGAGCCGTAAACCCGGAGATCTTCACTTTGGGGGCTATGGGCAGGGGGAAGAGCCGCGTGAGGAAGATGAAGCCCCACAGCAGAACGCTCAAGAGGATATCCTCCCCCCGGCATGACGTAAGGCCCTCTCCCACAAGCCAGGAGAGGAGGAAGATCCCGCACCCGCCGATCGCCGCCGCATAGAAGAGGAGAGACCTTCTCTCTTTGAGCCTCAACTCCCCTCTTGCGAAAGCCGGATTTCGGAAGATCCGAAGAGAATTAGGTTATACCATCCTCGAGCGACTTGTGGGAATAGAATGTGAGAGGGGTTGGGCCTTCCCCCAACCCCTCTCCGGCTCCTTTCGTGTGAGGCTTTTTATCCGGCCTTCGCTCCGATGAGCTTTGGGAGGGGGAGGAAGCTCTCGCCGGGGAGGGTGAAAAGGGCGATTATGGGAGCTCCGGCCCTCCCCTCCTTCGCCTCCACGAGCTTCCCGTCAACGAGGATCAAAAGCTCCACCGGGAACTTCTCCCCATCGGTGGGGACATAAACGCAAACCATCACGGGAACGGCGGGCCCGAAAGCCCTCCCCCTCTCGATGATCACGGTCTTGGTGGAATAACCGTTGGGAAGAGAGGCCTCCTCAAGGACCTCCGCTTCGGCACCTCGGGGCACCGCCACGAGCACCGGGATGTCCCCCGCTATATCGTAGAGATTGTCCTGAGGAACCGCGATCTCCACATTCACCGTATGCCCCTCTATCTCGATCACGGGATCGATTATGCACCAATCCCAGCCGGCTTTCACTGCAGAGATAGGCCCGGCGAGGAAGAGGGCCACGAGGATCGCCCCCAGCGCTCCCCCTATCCACTTCCTTCCGATCATCTCGCCATCCCCCCTTTTTCATCATCTTGAATGAAAAAGTTTACAGGAGGAAGCCGGCGATCTCGGTTTAAAGGCCGTTTGGCGGAGGTGTGAGTAAAGTTTGGGTGAGGGAAATCCGCTTGTTTTGATCTTCGATTTCGGGGTAAATTTCTTTTGAGATAAAGCGGCATGGGGAGGAGAGGGGGCCTCTTCATCTTGGGGATCCTCATCTTGCTTTCCCTCCTCCTTTCCTGCCGCGCTCCCTCCCCGCCTTCCGGGATCCTCCGGGTGAATTTGGGAGGAGAGCCCGGAACTCTCGATCCTCAGCATGTCACCCGAAATGTGGAGATCACGATTGTAAGGCAGTGTTTCGACGGGCTTCTGGGGTTCGATGAGGATCTCTCGCTCCGTCCTCTCTGCGCCGCGGAGATCCCCTCTCCGGAGAACGGAGGGATCTCTCCCGACGGCCTCACCTACACCTTCAAATTGAGAGAGGATCTCCGATGGAGCGACGGAAAGCCTCTCGTCGCCGGGGATTTCGTTTACGCGATGAAGAGGCTTCTTGATCCCGAGACCGCCGCCCCCTACGCCTATCTCTACCGCAATGTAAAAGAAGTCGAAGCTCCGGACGATCGCACTCTCATCTTCACCTTATCTCGTCCCGATCCCTCTTTTCTTGTGCTCCTCGCCCTCTTCCCCGCCGTTCCCCTTCGAAAGGATGTGGTGGAGAAGTTCGGGGAGAAGTGGGCCGAGCCCCCGCATTATATTTGCAACGGCCCCTTCCGCCTTCATGAATGGAAGCATCGCTCCCGCATTCTGCTCAAGCCGAATCCCTTTTACAACGGCCCGAGAAGCAAGCCGGATTTCGATATCGAATTCCGAATGATCCTTGATCTCAATATCGAGTATGCGGCCTTCCGGAGGGGGGAGCTCGATATGGCTCGTGTTCCTCCCGGCCTCGAGAGGGAGATAACGGGAGATCCCTCCCTCTCTCCCCTCCTCATTCGATCTCCTCAGCCCAAGATAACGGCCATCTTCTTCAACACCCGGAGGAAGCCGCTCGATGATCCGAATGTGAGGAGGGCTTTCTCGGCCGCGATAGATCGCAGGGCTTTCGTCGAGGAGGTGCTCTCCGGAGTGGGAAGGCCCGCTCTGAGCTGGATTCCTCCGGGAATCCCCGGTTACGATCCTTCGATCGGAAGGGAGTGGGATTTCGATCCCCGAAGGGCAGGAGAGCTCCTCTCGGCCGCCGGCTTCCCCGAAGGGAGGGGGTTTCCCGAGATCTCTTTGATCTTCGTGGATTCTCCCGCAAACAGGATCATCGCGGAATTCGTTCAGAGGGAACTTCACGAGCACCTCCATATAGAGGTGAGGCTTGAGGGCTTGGACGAGCCCTCTTTCGGAAGGCGTTTCAGGAGCCGCGATTACGATCTCGCCTTCGCCGCGTGGTCTGCCGATTATCCCGATCCGCAAAGCCTTCTCTTCATCTTCCGATCGGATTCCCCCTCCAATTTGTGCGGCTGGAGCAATGCGAAGTTCGATGAGCTCTCCTCTCAAGCTCAGAGGGAGCTTGATCCCGAAAGGAGGCTTGCTCTCTGGAGGGAAGCTCACCGGATTCTCATAAACGAGCTTCCGGCCGTGCCCGTGATCTATCCGGAGAAGCTCTGGATCAGAAGCCCGAAGGTTCGGGGATTGAAGATCACGCCTTTCGACGGCGCCGTTGCCGGGGATCTCTTCCTCTCCGCTTTGGAGATCTCATCATGAAAGGGGGGTTTTATGGAGAGGAGGGAGAAGGTTCTGGTGGTGGAGGATGAGGAGCCTCTCGCCGAGCTCCTCCGGGAGTGGCTGGAGGAGGGAGGGTATACCGTCTTCACGGCTTTCGACGGGCGGGGGGCTCTGCGCATCTTCTTCGACAGGCGGCCGGATCTCGCCCTCATCGACATCCTCCTTCCGGGCAAGATAGACGGCTTCGAGCTCTGCCAGCGGATAAGAGAGGTCTCGGAGATCCCGATCATCATCCTAAGCGCGCTCGGCCATGAGCAGGATAAGGTGAGGGGGCTGAAGCTCGGGGCCGATGATTACATCGTGAAGCCTGTGGGAAAAGCGGAGCTTCTGGCTCGCGTTGAAGCGGTGCTCCGGAGGGCGAGAGGCGCCGGGACTAAGGCCTCGATTTACGATGATGGGGTGCTGCGGCTTGATTTCGAAAATTACGAAGCTTGGGTTCGGGGAAAGCCCATCTCTTTGACCTTAACCGAATTCAAGCTCCTGGCCCTCTTGGTGCAGAACTCCAATCGAGTTCTCACTCACGATGAGCTCTGGGATAAGGTGTGGGGATGGGATAGAGGGTCTTTGGATTCGCTCAAGTGGTATATCGCCTCCCTGCGGAAGAAGATCGAAGAGGATCCGGCCAACCCCCGCCTCATCATAACGGTGAAGGGGGTGGGGTACCGGTACAGGAAGCCCGCCTGAGCTTTCGATCAAAGGCAGGTCGAGCTTGCGGGCGCCTCGAAGGGGAGGAGCTTGCCCTCCATCTCAAGGTACATGAGGATCGCCTTCACCCGAGGATGGTACAGCTCCGAGTGCTCCAAGCCGAGCTTGGAGAATATGGAATTCACGTAATGTTCCACCGTCTTCACCTCCAAGTTCAGGATATCCGCAATCGCTTTGTTCCTGTACCCTTCGGCCATGAGCTTCAAGATCTCCCTCTCCCTGGAGGAGAGCTCTTCCAGAAGGCGGCCTTCATCTCTCAGCAGGAGGTGAAGGAGATCGTGCTTGAACTCCACATATCCGGCGAAGACCGCTTTCACAAGATCGAGGAGCTCCTCGCAGGAGTTCAGGGATTCCTTCAGGATGCAGGCGAGCTTCCCCGATTTCCTCATCACCTTCTTCAATTTCGAAATGCCCGTTTCGGTGAGGCGTGAGAAGAGCAGTATAATTCCCGCTTTCTCCTCCTCCACGGCCTCCAGAACATCATCTCTGAGCTCCCTTGTTCCCAAGACCAGAAGATCCGGCTTCACCTCCTCCACCCTCTCTCTCAGCTTCCTCACATCGAGCTCCTCCGGACCCAAAACCTGAAGCGAGGGATCTCGGGAAAGGCAGAGCTTTAGGATCTCCCTCCAGATCTCGGTTTCTTCCAAGACGAGAACCCTCTTCATCTTCTCTCACCTCCGATCTCGGGGGAAGCGGGGGGCGGGCTTGGGATTTTGAGAGGAAGCTACGGAGCGAAGGGGGATCTCAGGACGGGAGAGGCGGAGGCCATTCCTCTCACCTCCCTCACACCTATATTATGGCACAACTCGCAAGTCAGGTGGGGGGAGAGGGGGATAATTTCCCCTCTATTTCGAGATACATGAGAATGGCCTTCACCCGGGGATGGAAGCTCTCCAGATGATCTATGCCGAGCTTCGAGAATATGGAATTCACATAGTGCTCCACCGTTTTGACCTCAAGATTCAAGATGTCGGCGATCGCCCTGTTCTTGTATCCCTCCGCCATGAGCTTTAAGATCTCCTTCTCGCGGGGAGTGAGCTCCTCCAAGAGGGCGGAGGCCTTTCGATCTACGACCATATGAAGGAGATCCTGATCGAGCTCGATATATCCCGCCAGTACCCCGTTTATCGCTCTCAGCAGATCCTCAAACGAGTTGAGGGAGTCCTTGCGAAGGCAGGCGAACCTCCTCACCTTATGAAGCGCTCTCCTCAGGCCTTCGATTCCCTTGGGATCGAATTGATAGAAGAGGAGGACGATGCCGCTCTGAGGCAATCTCTCCGCGATCTCAAGAATCGCCTCCGTCGCCTCTCCGGAGAGGGTTTTCACGCCGAGGAGCAGGAGCTCCGGCTTCAATCTCTCGATCTCCCTTCTGCCCTCCTCCGTCCTTATATCCATCGCCTCCACAAGCTCGAAGGAGGGATTTTGCGAAAGCCAAGTCCTCAGCACCTCCCTCCAGATCTCCTGCTCTTCAAAGAGGAGAATCCTCCTCCTCAACTCTCACCACCTCCCTTTTCGGAAGCGGGGAGAGGTTCGGAAGGAGATCCGAAGGCCCGCGCCTCAGGGGGAGGGGAAAAGGAGCATCCGAACACCCCCCGGCTGTTCTCCTCTCCAAAAAGGGATTTTATGACAAGAGGTGAGGGGCGATCAAAAAGGAGGTGAAGGTTCTGTGAGAAGCGGAGGAAGGGGGAGGGCGAGGAGCAGGACGGCGGCCCCGCAGAGGAGGGGGGCGAAGGGAAGGAGGCTTCCCTCCCCGCGCCTTCTCCTCGCCGAGCCCCAGATGCACGCCCCCAAGGCCGCAAGGA
>CAYRBX010000050.1:0-7312 GCA_964422695.1 uncultured Dehalococcoidia bacterium | reverse complement strand
ACGATCTCCACTTCGGGAGCTTCCTTTCTGGCGAGCTCCACGAATCTATCCGGACTTTGCTCCAGAATGGGGAAGGTCTTGTAATGCATGGGGATCGCGCGTTTGGGTTTCAGGAGCTTCAAGGCCCTCGCCGCCTGATACGAATCCATGGTGAACACCCCTCCTATGGGGAGGAGGGCGAGATCCAGAGGATAGAGCTCTCCCAAAAGCCTCATCGATTCGAAGATCCCCGTATCCCCGGCGTGATATATGGTGAAGCCGTCCTCAAGCCTTATGATGTAGCCCGCAGGACATGCGGTTTCGGAGGAGTGAAGAGCCTGCGTCATGATCACATTGATATCCTTTATGATCGCAGTTCCGCCGATGTTCATTCCGAAGCCGCCGAAAACCACCTTCTCGGAGGGAACTCCGAGCTGAGATTGGAATTTCGCGGCCGTCTCCGGAGCGGCCACGAGAACGGCTTGAGTGCGCTTCACGATTTCGGCCGCATCTCCCGCATGATCGAAATGATCATGCGTCACAAGCACGAGATCGACTTCCGAGATCTCCTCGATCTTCACCGGACAGAGGGGATTCTCCTTGATCCAAGGGTCGATTATTATCTTCACCCCTTTAGGCGAGGTGATGAGGAAGCAAGCGTGTCCGAGCCATCTCACCTTCGCCGCCATACAGCCCCCCCGAAGAGCTCATCTTCGAAGCTTCTTTCCTTTCTCCACGAGCTTGCGAAGCCCCAAGATCACGCCGTCGATAATGGCTTCGGGGCGCGCCGCACATCCGGGAACGTAAACATCCACGGGGATGACCTTATCCACCCCTCCCAAGATATTGGGGCATTTGTAAAAAGCCCCTCCGGTGCAAGCGCAGGTTCCCACGGCGATCACCACTTTCGGCTCCGGTATCTGCTCGTAGAGATTTCGCAACACGCGCTTGTTGCGATGATTGGCGGGGCCCGTGACGAGGAAGATGTCGGCATGTTTGGGATTGCCCATATTCACGATGCCGAACCTCTCGATGTCATAGAGAGGAGTTAGAGCCGCCAAGATCTCGATATCGCATCCGTTGCAGCTTCCGCAATCATAGTGCAGAAGCCAAGGAGATTTCAACCTCGCAAGATCGAAAATCCCCACGGCCACCCCCTATCCTACGATGTAAAGATAAGCGAAGTTGATGGCCGCCATCCCGAAGCCGATTCCCAAAGCCAGTCGGATCATAAGAGAATAAGTAAGGCGCGCGGCGCAGTTGTCAAGCAGGATGACAGCAAGGAATGAGCCCAAAGCGATAAGCGCGCCCGCCCAGAGGGGATGCGCCCAGAACAGGGAGAGAACGCAGTAGAGGAAGGCGAGCTCATACCAGTGGCCGAGCTCCACGACGGCGAGGAGGGGGCCCGAGAACTCGGTGAAAGTCCCCCTCACTATCTCCTGATGAGCGTGATCGGAAGCCGCGATATCAAAAGGTGATTTTCGCATTTTGATCACCAGAGCGAAGAGCAAACCTATAAAGGCGGGCCAAAGATGTGGGAGCAAGGCCTTCTTGGTCCAGATATCCTCGACCATGAAGCTCCCCACATACTTGTAGATCACGAAGGCCACGAGGAGCAGAATGGGCTCGTAAGCGAACATCTGAAGGAGCTCCCTGTGACCGCCGAATTGGGAGTAAGGGGATTTCACGCTCAGAGCTCCGAGCACCAGAAAGACGCCGGCCGCTCCCAGAATGAGGAAGATCATGAGGAGATCTTGGCCCAAAGCGAGAAGCACCAAGCTCGTGATCGTCAGGGAGAGGAAGCCCGCAGGCCACGCCATCTGATGTCGGGTCGCGAGGATCTGCTCCTTGCCCAAAAGCTTGAAGAGATCGTAGTAGGGCTGGATGAGAGGAGGGCCCACACGCCCCTGAAGGCGCGCCGTGAGCTTCCGATCGATTCCCTTCAAAAGCCCCCCGACCCAAGGAGCGACCAGAATCGCTACGGCTACTTTGGCCGCCGCATCCATCTCCCCTCACCTCTCCTTTAAAGTACGGCCAAGGCGAAGATCACGAGGAGGAGCGCCGAAGCCGCCATGTTGACCGCCATATTGAGATTCCGCTCCCCCAGAGCTCTCTCAAGATAGAAGCCTCCGGTTCTGAGAGGCGTGGGCTCATCGGCCACCGATCGGAACTCGCAAGCCCTCACATCCTCAACTTGCTCCCCGCACATGTAAGCGGCTCGCACCTTCTCGGGTGCCCACCGCCTCGATCTGGGGAGGACCAAAGCCAGCGCCACGATGATGAAGAGCGGCCAGGTCAGGAAGAAGCCGGTGGCGCCCCTCGCGATATTCCAGAAGGAGGTCTTGAGGTGAACGCCCGGATAATAAGCGGCCACCGCCGGAAAGCCGAGCTTCTCGTAAAACGGCCCGATCATGATGCTGAAGATCGTGGCTCCGAGAAGGAGGAGGATTAAGGGTATGAAGTAAAGCCCGTCGAACTTCTCCTCGGAGCTGCCGGGAGCGGGAGACGGAGGCTGGAAGAGCAGCCGCCCCATCCACTTGGACCAGAACACCGTGGTCGCCCCGCTCCCCACGGCCAGGAGGACCAGCATGAGCACGGCCCACCCGGTCGGAAGCTCCGCCGCGGCCTCCATTCCGGCCCATTTGCTTATGAGCACGCCCCAAGGGGCGATCAGCATGGAGAGCATTCCGGCTACGGTTATGAAGGTGATCATGGGGTATCGGGCCGCAAGTCCCTCCATATCCTCGATATTGCGGCTCCGGATATCATGCTCTATCACTCCTGCGCAGAGGAACAGAAGCCCTTTGGAGATCGCGTGAAACACCAGAAGCAAGATCCCGGCGGCGATCCCGAAGGGCGTGTTTATCCCCGCGCAGAAGATGATGAGCCCCAGATTCCCGATGGTCGAATAAGCGAGCACCCTCTTGCTCTCCGTCTGGCTTATGGCCAGAATGGACGTCACCATGAAGACCAGCGCTCCGAAGACCGCCACCGCGATGGAGAGAGCTGTGCCCTCGAAAGCCGGAGCGATGCGGAGCAGGAGGTAAACTCCCGCCTTCACCATAGTGCTCGAGTGCAGGAGGGCGGAGACGGGGGTCGGAGCGATCATCGCCCCGAGGAGCCAGCTCTGAAACGGAGCTTGAGCGGCTTTGGTGAAGCCCGCAAGGCACAGGAAGGCCACGGGGAGCAATAAGGCCGGCTCCAGCGGCCTTGCGGCTATGAGCTCCTGAAGGGAGAGGGTGTGGAGGACGGAGAAGGATCTCAGAATGGCCACCACGAACGCGAATCCGCCGAGAGAGCACATCCACAAGGCCCTCTCGGCGTTGTGCTGAGCTTCGGGAGTGCGATCGTGTCGTATGAGCTCATAGCAGCACAGCGTTGTGATCTCCCAGAAGAAGTAAAGCCAGAAGAGATCGTTGGCGAACACCAATCCGTTCATCGCGCCGAGGAAGATGATCATCCAGAAGAAGAACCTGTGCTGCCTCGTCCGCTCCAGATGCAAATGCTCCTCATGATGCTGCATGTACCTTATGGCGTAAATGACGATGAGGGAGCCGATGATGCAGATGATGAGGCACATGATGAGGGAGAGGTGATCCACATAGAGCGCAGGCTCGGCCACATGCGGATGCATCTTGGCATCAAGGTAGATAAGGCCTGCGATCTGCAGGGCGGTGAAAACGCCGATGAGAGCGTTTCCGTACCTTACGGCCACATACCAGAAGTAAGCAAGCAGGGCGTAATCGAGGATTATGACGGCGAGATTCCAGTGGGAGCCCAAAGCAAGCTCCACAGGAAGCTTCCGGCCCAGCAGGAGGAGGGAGGCCGCGACGAGCGCTGCGGAGTTTATGAAGATGATCGGAATTCGAGCTCTGTTATCCCTTACGGCGAGGGCGATTCCGCCGAGGATGAAGGGCAGGAGGATGAGGACACCAAGAAGGCTCTTCTCCATCTTCCGCTTTCCTCTCCGGAATTCGGCTCAAACAGACCCGCCGCCAAATTTAATACCCCTCCGGCGCGCTTGTCAATACTTCGCTTCCGCTCGATGGGGATCTCTTGACAGGAGGAATCGGCTTACTTATGATGCGATGCAAAGAGAAGCCCTCCTTATGGGAAAGTACATCTTCGTCACCGGCGGCGTGATAAGCTCTGTCGGGAAGGGCGTCGTCGTCGCCTCCATCGGCCGCCTCCTCAAGAGCCGGGGACATGCCATCACGCTTCAGAAGCTCGATCCCTACCTCAATGTGGATCCCGGAACGATGTCCCCCTACCAGCACGGGGAGGTCTTCGTGACCGAAGACGGGGAGGAGACCGATCTGGATCTGGGGCATTACGAGAGGTTCACCGATATAAACCTCACCTCGGCTTCGAGCGTGACCAGCGGTCAGATTTACAGGACGATCATCGCCAAGGAGAGAAGGGGGGATTTCCTGGGGGGGACGATACAGGTCGTCCCTCATGTGACGAATGAGATAAAGCGGCGCATTTACGAGGTGAGGGAGAAGGCGAACGCCGATATAGTGGTGGCCGAGGTGGGGGGAACCGTGGGGGATATAGAGGGACAGCCCTTCTTGGAGGCCATAAGGCAGCTCCGCAATGAGGTCGGGAGGGATAATGTCCTGTACATTCACGTCACATTCCTCCCCTTCTTATCCACCACGGGGGAGATCAAGACCAAGCCCACTCAGCACAGCGTCAAAGAGCTCAGGAGCATGGGCATTCAGCCGGATGTGATCATCTGCCGGAGCGATCACCCCGTTCCCGATGAGGTGAGGGCGAAGATCGCCCTCTTCTGCGATGTCGAGGAGAGAGCCGTAATCCCCCTCCCGACCGTCCCCAATATCTACGAGGTTCCCTTAATTTTGGAGGAATGGGGATTGGGGAGGATCATCGAGGAGAAGCTGAACCTCCCCCCTCGCTCTCCGGATCTCGCCGATTGGTGCGAGCTGGTCGAGCGGATGAAGAAGCCGAAGGAGAAGGTGGTGATCGCCCTCGTCGGGAAGTACGTCAAGCTTCACGACTCCTACATCTCGGTGAGGGAAGCCCTTCGGCACAGCGCTCTTTACCACGACCGGGATGTTGAGATAGTATGGATTGATGCGGAGGACCTCGAGAGGGGGCAGAACGAGGATCTCCTCCTGAAGGTCAACGGGATAGTCGTTCCGGGAGGCTTCGGAACCAGAGGGTTCGAGGGGAAGGTAAAAGCCGCTTCGATCGCGAGAAGGTATAAAATCCCTTACCTCGGCCTCTGTCTCGGAATGCAGGCGATGGTGGTGGAGTTCGCTCGCTACGTATTGGATTCGACGGAGCCCAACTCCCGCGAGGTCGCTCCCGAAACCCCTCATCCCGTCATAGACCTGCTTCCCGAACAGAGGGGGGTTGAGGAGCTCGGCGGGACGATGCGGCTCGGCGCCTACCCCTGCCGCCTCATAGAGGGAACCAAGGCCTCGCGAGCTTACGGAGGGAAGGCGATCGTCTTCGAGAGGCACAGGCACAGGTTCGAATTCAACAACAAGTACCGGAAGGTGCTCGAGGAGGCGGGGCTCGTCGTAAGCGGGGTCTCCCCGGATGGGAGGCTTGTGGAGATCGTGGAGCTCCGCGATCATCCGTGGATGGTGGGAACTCAATTTCATCCCGAGTTCTCCTCCCGTCCCAATCGCCCTCATCCGCTCTTTCTCGAATTCATCAGAGCGGCGAAGCAAACCCCTCGAGAAGGAGAGCAATGCAGCTTTCTCTCTTAAACTGAGCTTTCGCCTTATCGTTTCCGAGATCTTCCCGAAATTCTCCGAAGGGAGCTTTGGCTTCCCGATCGCCGATCTTGAAGGGGGGTGGAATGATGGAATTCGCGGAACTTGAGAACAAGACGAGGGAGGAGCTTCTGGCCATCGCCAAGGAGATGGGCATCAAGGGGTGCACGGGATTGCGCAAGGACTCCCTGATCCTCCGCATCCTGGAGGCTCAAGCGGAGAGGCAGGGGTATCTGTTCGGAGGCGGGATCTTGGAGATCTGTCCGGAGGGATACGGATTCCTCCGTCAGGATAGCCTCCGCCCCCGACCTGAGGATATTTACGTCTCCCAATCTCAGATAAGGCGCTTCGGACTTCGGAGCGGCGATCACGTGCTGGGCCAGATAAGAGCGCCCAAAGACGGGGAGAAGTACTACGCTCTGCTGCGCGTGGAGGTCGTGAACGGCCTCAATCCCGAAGCCGCCAAAGAGAGGCCTCTCTTCGAGCGCCTCACCCCCACCTTCCCCAGCGAGCAGATCAATCTCGAATACAGCCCCTCCAACCTCTCCACCCGCCTCCTCAACCTCATCGCGCCCATAGGCAGAGGGCAGAGAGGCCTCATCGTATCTCCCCCCAAGGCCGGGAAGACCGTCCTCCTCCAGGATATCGCCACGGCCATCCTCCACAATTACAACGACATTCACCTTATGGTCTGCCTCATCGGGGAGCGCCCCGAGGAGGTCACCGACTGGAGGAAGAAGGTGGATGCGGAGATCATAAGCTCGACTTTCGACGAATCGGTGGAGAATCAGATAAAGGTGGCTGAGCTCGCTCTGGAGAGGGCCAAGAGGCTTGTCGAGCTCGGAAAAGATGTGGTCATCCTCCTCGACAGCATCACGCGCTTGGCCCGAGCTTACAACCTCGCCATGCCGGTGAGCGGGAAGGTGCTCACCGGAGGGATCGATTCCGCCGCCCTCCATCCCCCCAAGAGGTTCTTCGGAGCGGCTCGCAACACCGAAGAGGGCGGAAGCCTCACCATCATCGCGACCTGCCTTATAGATACCGGAAGCCGCATGGATGAGGTGATCTACGAGGAGTTCAAGGGAACCGGAAATATGGAAGTTCATCTGGACAGGAGGCTCGCCGAGCGCCGCATCTTCCCCGCCATCGACATCCAGCGGAGCGGAACCCGCAGGGAGGAATTGCTCCTCGATGAGCAGACCTTAAGGCAGGTCTGGGTGCTCCGGAGGATGGTCTCCCTCATAAGCGCGGAC
Source organism: uncultured Dehalococcoidia bacterium (assembly GCA_964422695.1). Classification (GTDB taxonomy): domain Bacteria; phylum Chloroflexota; class Dehalococcoidia; order SZUA-161; family CAYRBX01; genus CAYRBX01. Next base: position 333 of record CAYRBX010000050.1, on the reverse strand, counting down.
TCCACAAACCCCACCGAGGCGACCGAGAGGGTGCTCGAGCGAATGGCGAAAACCAGAAGCAACGCCGAGTTCCTGGCGACGCTGAGCCGGGGGAACCTCTGAAGGAGCTCATCCTCCTCTCTCTCGGCGCCGGAGGGGCGGCGGGCCTCGTGCAGGGGCTTCTGGGAGTGGGAGGGGGATTCCTCCTCGTTCCGGCCGGAGCTCACATCTTCAAAGCCTCGGGCTTCCCCGAAGATCTCGCCCTCAGGCTCTCCTTCGGGACGAGCCTCCTCGCCATCTTCCTCACCGCATGGGGCAGCTTCCTCGCGCATCGAAGGGCGGGGGCGGTTGTGG